>JAADGS010000027.1:0-86581 GCA_013152275.1 Actinomycetota bacterium
CAGGACAGCGACTTCTACTACCTGACCGGTTTCGAGGAACCCGACGCGATTGCCGTGTTCAATCCGTCGCATTCCTCCGAGAGG
Organism: Actinomycetota bacterium; assembly: GCA_013152275.1. Classification (NCBI taxonomy): domain Bacteria; kingdom Bacillati; phylum Actinomycetota; species Actinomycetota bacterium. Next base: position 85 of record JAADGS010000027.1, read on the forward strand.
TATGTGCTGTTCGTTCGACCCCGGGACAAGGAGCAAGAGACATGGGTCGGTCGCAGGGCCGGTGTCGAGGGGGCCGTCGAGCGGTTCGGGGCAGATACTGCCTATCCGTTGACCGAGTTTCAGGAGCGTCTCCGCGGATACCTGATCGGAAGGCCGATGCTGCACTGCAGGGCAGATACCGTGGAGAGACTGCTCGAGCCGTTGAGCGCCGCACGAACGTTCCATCTCAGGGATGGCAGGCCGGTGCCCTTCGAAATCGGCGACTTGGCATCGCTGCTCGCAGAGATGCGGCTCCGAAAGGACCCGACCGAGATCGATCTCCTTCGGAAGGCGGCTGCCGTCACCGGAGCGGGCCATCTCGAAGCGATGAAGTTCACGAAACCGGGAGTCGGCGAAGATCGGGTCCAGGCGGTGATGGAGTACGTGTTCCGGGCAGGGGGCTCTCCTCGCAACGCCTACCCTTCCATCGTCGCCTCCGGTCCCAATGCCTGCATTCTCCACTACACGGAGAACGGCAGGCAGATGCAGGGTGGAGACCTTCTCCTGATCGATGCGGGCGCCGAATACGGGTATCTGGGGGCCGATGTCACACGTACCTTCCCGGTCAACGGGAAGTTCACCGCGCCACAGGCTGCCGTCTACGAAGTCGTGCTCGGCGCGCAGAAAGCAGCGTTCGACGAGGTCATCGTCGGAGCGACGTACGAGCGAATGCATATGGCGGCACGGAAGGTCATCACCGAGGGGCTCTTCGAGATGGGCTTGTTGCCGAAGGGAACCGAACAATCGATCGCCATGCACCACTATCGCGAGTTCTTCATGCACGGGACCGGCCATTGGCTCGGTATGGACGTCCATGATGTTGGCGCGTACAAGGATGCCGCGGGTTCTCGGGTGCTGGAGCCCGGTATGGTCTTCACGGTCGAACCGGGTATCTACGTCGATCCGGAACGAGCGACCGTCAAGTTCGCGCTGCTGGAATACGACCTGGACGATTGGATGGAGCGGCGCTATCGCCTCGGCGCGGAAGCCGCACGCAAGATCGAGACCGAGGAGCGTGACAAAGCGGGGTACGCGGAGCACGCGATTCCCGAGGAGTTTCGTGGGATCGGTGTGAGGATCGAAGACGATCTGCTCGTAACATCGTCCGGATACGAGATTCTCACGGCGGATGTTCCCTCGACGCTCGAGGACGTAGAAGAGGCGTGTGCCCTGCGGTCGACTCTCAGGTAGTGGAGAACATCCGAAGCCGCCCTCAGGGCACCTCGTGTCGGATGTCATGGGCGACGCAGGCCAGATACCGCTTCACATGACGTTCCCGTTGCCGATAGAGATTGAATGAGCGTTGCAACTCTCAAAGGGACGTTCGATAGTTTTCCCTTGCCGGATGTACTCCGTCTCGTTGCCGCGTCCAGGGAAACAGGGTTGCTCGAGGTACATTCGCCGGAGCTTGGCGGCAGGATCTTCGTCGTCGATGGGCAGATTGCCTACGCCACAACCCGGTCCGACGATCAACTCATCGACGATCTAGCGCGGATGGACCACATCAGCGAAGAAGAGCGAGACGCAATCGAACGCCGCGCCGTTCAGCTCGAGGATGTCTTGAGCACCCGTGCCGCCGTGCTCGGTATCTTCTTCGGGTACCAGGTGACCGATGTGCTCGTGCGCCTGCTCGCTGTGACCGAAGGGAGTTTTTCGTTTGACGTCGGAGTCATGACGAAACACCAAACTGCCTACCGGATCGACGTCGAAGCTGCACTGGAGGCCGCAACGGCGCGATCCATCGAGTGGGAGGAGATCCACAAGGTCCTTCCGAGAGTCGACGTCTCCTTTCGTATGGCGCCCGCGATCGACGATGAAGTCACGATCGACCCGAACCGCTGGGCGATTCTTGCTGCTTTGCCCGCGGCGGGTACCCCGCGAGAGCTTGCTCTGGCGCTGAAGATCTTCGAATTCGATGCGGCCAGGAGGTTGGCGGAGCTGGTGACGGCCGGCCTGATCGTTGCCGAGGAGCGGCGATCGGAACCCGCCGCCGTCAGTCATGGTGTTCCCGAGCAACCGCCGGAGCCGGTATCGGAAGAACGGGAGTTGACGTCCGAGGAACGCGAGTTGACGTCCGAGGAACGCGAGTTGACGTCCGAGGAAGCGGCGGAGGTGCTCGGGTCTTTCATCGGCCTCGGCGACAGGTCGGAAGAAGAGCCGGCCGGTCAGGAAGAAGGACCTGAAGAGCGAGCGGCAGGAGCAGGCGCCGAGGAAGAGGAAAGTGACCTCGCCCGGCGGTGGAGACGACTACGCAAGGACCACAGATCCGCAGGGAGCTGAGGGATCTTCGACGTCCGTCCGGCCTCCGGTCCCCCTCGGTATTCAAACGAGTGGGGGACGACGATCCGCCCAAGGTTGGGCGGCCTCGAGTTGTCCCGCGAGCCTCAGTAGTGTCGCCTCATCGCCGTATCTGCCTGCGAACTGGACGCCGATCGGGAGATCCGAGGCGTTCCAATGGAGGGGAATCGACATGGCGGGCTGTCCGGTCAGGTTGAACAGCATCGTGTTGGGAACGGGGTCCATCTGTTCGGCTGCCATCTGGTCCAGGACGAGGTCCAGTATCTTGCGGGCCGGGAAGCGACCGACGGCCTTGATCGCCAACTCGTCACGCCGGGATGGCTGGAGTTCTCCGATCTTCACGGGAGGCCGGCCGAGCGTCGGTGTGAGTAGGACGTCGTAGGTCTCGTGGAAAATGGCGATTCTCCGGGCATCTTCCTGGGTTGCGACCAGGAGAGAAGCGAGTTCATCGCCTCGGGTTTTTCGCCCTATCAGCATCATGAGCCAAGTCACCGGCTCGAAGTAGTCGCGTTTGGGTTCCTTCCCAACGAGATGGGCCGCGTAGTCGATGTCGGCGGCGAGGCCGGTGGCAACGATACGTAGATACGCCTCCACCATCCTCGCCTTGTTGAACGGTGGACATGCCTCTTCAACATGGTGTCCGAGGCTCTCCAGAAGAGCAGCCGCCTTTTCTGCCGCCTCTACGCAGTCGGGATGTGTGGTCGTGCCGAACAGGGACTTCGTGCAGAGGGCTACGCGCAGGTGCCCCGGGTCCGTGTGGGCCTCTTCGAGGAATGGGCGTTCCGGAGCGGGCGCGATCAGAGGTTCGCCGATTGCAGGTTGTGACGAGATGTCGAGCATTGCGGCACTGTCACGAACGCTGCGGCTCAAGACGTGCTCCTGGACGAGACCGAGCCAGTTTCCGTCGAAGTGCGGTCCCAGAGGGTTGCGACCTCTGGACGGTTTCAGCCCGAACAGCCCGCAGGCAGACGACGGGATACGAATCGACCCGCCTCCGTCGCCGCCATGGGCCGCCGGAACGAACCCGGCGGCAACGGCGGCTGCGGAGCCGCCGCTGGAACCTCCGGGAGTGTGATCGAGGTTCCACGGATTGCGTGTCGGGCCTCGAAGGGCGGGTTCTGTGACGGCGAGCAGACCGAATTCGGGCGTGTTGGTCTTGCCAAGAACGAGAAGACCCGCCTTGCGGTAGCGTGACACGAGTACCGAATCCTCGTCGGCGACGAAGAACTGGAGAAGGCGAGACGACGCGGTCGTCGGTTCGCCTTCGTAGAGGGCCGTCAGGTCTTTGAGGAGGAAGGGGACCCCGGCGAAAGGCCCGTCGAGTGACTGCGCGGCCTGGGCGAGGGCTCGGTCGTACATCTTGTGGACGACTGCGTTCAGGCGGGGATTGAGCTGTTCGATGCGAGAGATTGCAGCCTCGACGAGTTCGCTTGGGTGTACATCACCGTTTCTGACGAGATCGGCGAGGCCGATGGCGTCGTACTCGGCGTATTCGGCAAACACTGTCACTGGGACCACCTCCACGAGTCAGCTTACGCGCATCGTCGTCCAGCAAGGCCAGGAGTCCGCCGATGAAGGGTGGTGCGCCGACCGGCCGGCGGGCACGTCGATTGCCCTGCGGTTCGTATCTGCTCGTGGGCATCGAGACTGCAGGTCGAGGCGAGACGGCGGAGGACGGCGTTCCGGATCAGGAGGAACGGTCTTGCACCGGCCGGCGGCCGCGCCGGATGCGAGGTACCGGTCTGGAGCCGAGGGCTCGAATCAGTTCACGAGGCGGATCGTTACCGGATAGCGGTAGTACTCACCGTTGGACGCGCGAACGGCAGCAAGGATCACCAGCACGAGCCAGGCGATCAAGACGATGGGCAGCAGCAGGAGGCCGATACCGACGAGTATCAACAGTGCCGAAACGATGCCATAGATCATGAAGGAGATGTTGAAGTTCAGGGCCTCTTTCCCGTGATAGTCGATGAACGGGTCTTCATCCTTCTTGATGAGCCAGACGACGAGTGGTCCGATGACCGATGGGATGCCGACGAGATTGACCAGTGCGGACAGATGCGCGATGACCGCCCAATTCTTCGCATCCTGTGTGGCCGGTTCGGGGACGAGTGGCTGAGCTTCCACGATGACTCCTCTCCTCTCCTCACGCATAGTCTGCCAGCTCGTATCGAAGTTTGCTCGTGGTCCATGTCGCTTCCTCCACCTGAACGTCGGTGCAGGCAACCCCGAGGGTCGGGAGGAAGCGTGCAAGAGCCGTCCGCTCGACCATGTCCGGCTTCTGGTCCGCTCGGGTGAATCGAGGATTTCGGTCGGACACGTCGTCGAGGTCGCCTCAGGCTTGGGAAGAGCCTTCGGTCGTGCCGGGATGGACACGGAGCTCCCCCTTGCCGGCTGCGCGTAATGTCAGATAGAGAGAGGAGTTCTCCAGCGGTGTCGACGGCAGCGGAAGGGGAATGTCGACAACGACGGCTCCTTCCTCGAGCCGGCGTTCGATATCCCATCGTTCGAGCGCTTTCATGACGACGTCGTTCTGTGGGGAGACCCACGCCCGGAACCGCCGAATACCGTGTTCGAAGGCGGTTTCGGCGGTGAGCCGCAGAAGTATGCCGCCAAGTCCTCGTTGCTGGTACCCGTCGAGGACGACAACGGCGGCCTCGGCTGCGCCGGGCTCGAACTGGGCATACCGAGCGACGCCGATGCCACGGGGCTGCGGAGTCGAGACGTCGAACGCAACCCAGGCGAAGTGCGTGTCGTAGTCGACATTGGTCAGATACGCGAGTTCCCCGCTGCTGAGCTTGTCGACCGACCGGAGGAATCGCAGGTAGCGGGACCGGGGAGAGAGGTCCTCGAGTCCCTCGGCGAGTTTGGGACCGTCGTCGGGGACGATGGGTCGTATACGGACCGGCGTTTGGTCACGAAGGCGGATGTCGACGGTCCGAGCGGTGATGAACGGATCCGATTCTTTCATGTCCGGGCGATCGGCGCGATGTACAAGAGGATCATCAGGAAGTGCGCGACGCTTCCGGAGATGACCAGGAGGTGGAATACCTCGTGGTAGGAGAACACCCGCGGTGAGAGGCGGGGGCGCTTGGTGACCAGCAGAATCATGCCGGTGCTATAGAAGATGCCACCGAGGATCAGGAGTCCGACCGCTCCCATGCCGAGTCGATCCATGAGCCGGGGGAGGGGGATCACGGCGAACCACCCCATCACCATGTAGAGCGTGATCGAGAGCCAGTTCCTGATCTTCGGAAAGAATACTTTCTGGAAGATGCCGGCCGCTGCAATGCCCCAGACGAACGCAAGCGTGACCCATTTGAGGGATCCGGAGAGAACGTTGAAGGCAATCGGGGTATAGGTGCCTGCGACGAGCAGGAAGATCATCGAGTGATCCAGGCGCTGCATACGCTGTTTCCAGCGTCTTCTCCAGGGGATCGAGTGGTACAGGGAACTGGTCGTGTACAACGCGGCTGCGCTGAGTCCGAACGCGATCATGGAAAGCATGCGCGGGGTGTCCCACGCAGTGCGAATGGCAAGCAGGATCAAGGCTGCGACGGACGCTGCGGCCGCAGTACCGTGGAGGAACCCGCGAACCGGGTTGTTCATCCTTCCCAACGTCGTTCGGTCCACGCTCACAGACTACCGGGGTGGTGGGAATGGGGATACAGGTAGCATTGGTTTGTGAAACCCGAACGGCTCCTCCGACCCATCTATCGGTTGTACGAAGACAGTGTGCTTCGTGGTCTTCCTGCAGATCGGCTGCCCCGTCATATCGGAATCATCCTCGACGGGCATCGTCGGTACGCACGAGCCGAAGGGTTGTCCGATTATGCGGCAAGCTATCGGGCCGGAATGCGCAAGTTCGAGGAGTTCATCGGCTGGGCCGAACAGATCGAGATTCCTGCAATCACGGGATGGCTCCTGTCCAAGGAGAACCTCGCGAGACCGGACGAGGAACTGGAACCGTACTTCGACGTCCTGATCGGACTCTTTGAACGTCTGCCGGATCTCGCGGCACGAAACGACCTGAGGGTTCGGTTCATCGGGAGTCTGGGGCTGCTTCCCGACACACTGACCATGGCAGCGAAAAAGGTCGAAGAGGAGGCAGGTGACGGCAGCAGGCGCCTGACGATCGCCATGGGGTACGGTGGCAGACAGGAGATCGTCGACGCGTGCCGTGACCTCGTTTCCGCGCTTGCCGCCGAGGGTGTTCCTGCCGCCGAGATTGCCGACAGGATCGACGCAGAGGGGATTGGAACTCATCTGTACACGGCAGACTTGCCCGATCCCGACCTCGTCATCCGAACCAGCGGCGAGTCGCGCTTGTCCGGTTTCCTCCTGTGGCAGTCGGCATATGCCGAATACGCGTTTGTCGATGTCTACTGGCCCGCGTTTCGGCGCGTCGACTTTCTTCGGGCGTTGCGTGATTTCTCCCGGAGGGACCGCCGGTTCGGCAGGTAGGCCGAGGACCCATCGGTGCGGTGAGTGCCGTGGCTGCGTGTGGGACCCGGCGGGGTTCCTCTCGTCTTCTTCGAAACCCTGGTTTGCCGGGATGTCCGCATCGAGGTGCAGCGCATATCTCGGTCGGGCTGTCTGAGGTCTGGACTCGGAGGTTCTCGAAGAACAGGGGTCTCACGTGTTCCGAGCGGTGATCGAGTTTTTTGCGACAGGGACGCTTTGCCTCAGGGCCAACCTGGCGGCAGGCAAAGGAATGTCGCATAACCGGTGCGACCGCCCTCGGGGAGGGCGGTCGCTATGGTCGGGCTAACTTGGGAGGTTGGCTAACACTCATGGTATCGGCGTCCGGGAGTGGAACTTGAGCGATTTGTTTCGGCATCTGATCGAACATTCTTTGCGGACCGACGGACCGTTTCTTCTTCGGTCGGGCATCGAGAGCGATTGGTATCTCGATGCCCGCCGGACCACCTTCGATGGAGCCGGCGCACGTCTGGTGGCGGAGGCGGTCCTGGACGTTCTGGCGTCCGGCGTCCAGGCGGTCGGGGGGATGACGATGGGGGCGGATCCCATCGCCGTGTCCACGGCGATCGTCGGCACTGAGCGGGGTCTCGACCTGCGGGCATTCTCGATCCGCAAGCAGGGCAAGGATCACGGAGTGCGGGGACGGTTGGTGGGTGCGGTCTCGCCCGGCGACAGCGTCGCCGTCCTGGAGGACACGACCAGTACGGGAGGCGCTCTGGCCGAAGCCGTCGACGTCGCCGTCGGACAGGGACTCGTCGTGATTCAGGCCATAGCGCTCGTCGACAGGAGTGGCACCGTTGCTGCACGGCTGATGGCCGAGCGCGGGGTACCGTATGTGGCACTGGTCCGTCCCGCGGATCTGGGAGTCGTCGAATGAATCGATTGGAAGTCGAGCGGTCCGCGCTGAGGGTGTGGTTGCTGTCGCTCCTCGGGGTCCCGTTTATCCTGCTCGGCCTCGACCTGCTGACCGAACAGCGCTTCATCAACGCGTTCGGCGCGCTCGTCTACGGTGCAGAGCAGATCCCTGCTTTCGAGCCGAGAGACAAGATCTTCGCGATCGTCTCGGTGCTTGCGGGATTGGTGCTGGTGATCTGGGGATTACGAGACCTCGTCCTTCCTCGGAAGTTGGTCGTCGCGGACGGAGCGGGACTCCGGATCGCTCTCGCAGGTCCCCTCCGGCGCGCGGTGTCGATCCCCTGGGACGAGGTCGGCGACATTAGGGCGGAAATGGCCGACGAGGGCGGAGAGATGCTTCCTGTTCTGGTCGTCGAGTTCTCTGATCCGGACCGGCTTCCCACCGACCCGTGGGCGGCGCGTTGGGTGGGCCCGACAACGCTCATGATCGAGAGTGCGGGATGGTCGCTGAGCGCCGAGAGTGTCGCCGCCACGCTGAACAAGATTCGGGAGTCGATTCCCGCCGAATCCGAAGCGATGCCTTGGGAGTAGGGTCGCGCCCATGCTGATCGGAGCCCACGTTCCCAGTGCCGACCCGATCGGGGAGGCAGCGGCACGAAACGCCGATGTGGTGCAGATCTTCCTTTCGAACCCGCAGTCGTGGAAGAAGCCCCTCGAGCGGGATGACGCCGGCGAGCTGGCGGCGTCGGGGCTGCCGATCTACGTGCATGCGCCATACCTGATCAACGTGGTCTCACCGAACAACAAGGTGCGCATTCCGAGTCGCAAGATACTCGTCGACACGGTTGCAGCGGCAGAGACGATTCGTTCGGCGGGAGTGATCGTCCACGGGGGCCATGTGACAGGCGACAGCACATTCGAAGAAGGATTGGAGCGGTGGGGGAAGGCACTCCAGCCGATCGAATCCACGGTCCCGATCCTGATCGAGAATACGGCCGGTGGGGGAAACGCCATGGCGCGCAGAGTCGAGGATATCGCCCGGCTCTGGGAGGTCGTAGGCGCTTTCGGGGCCGGACTCTGCCTCGATACGTGCCATGCGTGGGCCGCCGGTGAGGATCTCGACGGGATCGTCGATCGGGTCATGGGGGCGACAGGACGGATCGATCTCATACATCTGAACGATTCGCGGGATCCCTTCGACAGCCGTCGCGATCGTCACGCAAACCTTGGGGAAGGCGAGATCCCCACCGACCTGCTGGTGCAAGTCGTCCGCGATGCCGGCGCACCGGTGGTGGTGGAGACACCGGGAGGAGCGGAGGCACAGGCAGCCGATATCGCCTGGATTCGGGAACGCCTTCGGAGTTGACGGCGGCCGGCATCGCTCGGCCGATTCGCGGCCTGTTCTCAGTCGTCAGAAGTCGTCGCGCCGCCCTCTGTCGGGAACGCTCGATGACTGATGACTGATGACTGATGACTGATGACTGATGACTGAGTACCCCTACTCGAGGAAGGTCCGCATCTTCTCGCGTTCCGGATCACCCGTCGAGATGAATTCCTCCACGAATCGGCGGGCGTCCTCGTCGTGGTACTGCACCGGGGGGCTCTTCATGAAATAGGCCGACGGGCCGAGCAGCGGTCCACCGATACCCCGATCCTTTGCGAGCTTGACAGTCCGGATCGCGTCGATGACGACCCCTGCCGAGTTGGGTGAGTCCCACACTTCCATCTTGAGTTCGATATTCAGAGGCACATCTCCGAAGGCGCTGCCTTCGAGTCGGATATACGCCCACTTTCGATCGGTCAGCCATGGGACGTAGTCGGAGGGACCGATGTGAACGTTGTGGTCGCCCAATTCGTGGCTGAGCTGTGAGGTGACTGCCTGCGTCTTGGAGATCTTCTTCGATTCGAGTCGTTCCCGTTCCAGCATGTTCATGAAGTCCATGTTGCCGCCGACGTTGAGCTGGGAGGTCCGGTCCAGATTGATGCCGCGGTCCTCGAAGAGGCGCGCCAACTGGCGGTGAACGATGGTGGCGCCGACCTGCGACTTGATGTCGTCACCAACGATCGGGACGCCTGCGTCGTGAAAGCGTCGAGACCATTCTTGATTGGAGGCGATGAAGACGGGGATGCAGTTCACGAACGCCACCCGGGCCTCGAGTGCCGCCTCCGCATATGACCGAGCGGCGTTCTCGGAACCGACGGGCAGGTAGTTGACCAGCACGTCTGCTCCAGAGTCACGCAGCGCCTGGGCGACGTCGACCGGTTCGGCCGGGGACTCATCGATCGTCTTGCGGTAGTAGGTCCCGAGTCCGTCGAGGGTTGGCCCGCGCAGCACCTCGACACCTTTGTGGCCGACGTCCGTGAACCGGTACGTGTTGTTCTGCCCGTTCCACATTGCTTTCGATATGTCGACTCCCACCTTGGTGGCGTCGACGTCGAACGCGGCCACGAACTCGAGGTCACCAACGTGGTAGCCGTGCATCTCGACATGCATCAAGCCTGGCACCGTGTTGCTCGGATCTGCCTCCCGGTAGTACTCAACGCCCTGGATCAGGGAGTTTGCGCAGTTCCCCATTCCGGCGACCGCCACGCGTATCGTGCCCATTGATTGCTTCCCTTCGTTCATTCGTGCGTCCGAGCCTTGGTGGGATTCCGACGGTGCATGACCGCCTGCTCCGTTTCGATGAGCTCGTCGATCCAGGCGATATCCGCTTCGGCTCGATGCGCTCCTCGTTCGATCAAGGAGATCGTGTATCGGTCGATCCGTGCTCGTGTGCGGTTCATCGTCTCGTGCAACGATGCGCGAGCATCGCTGGCCCGATCGGCGAGGATCATGCGTCTCCGTTCGAGGAGTCTGAGCCGGGTCTCGGGGTCGACGTATCGAAAGAAGGCAACTCTGAGATTGAAGCTGCGATCGTCTTCGTTCTCGGTTGTACGTCCCTCGATGAGTTCGCGGAACCGAGCTTCTCCCGCCGCGGTGATCTGATAGACCCTCTTGCGCTCCTGTGAGTCGACCGCCTCGATGAGGCGGTGACGATCGAGGCGCCGGAGCGCCGGATAGAGCGAGCCGAACGACACCGAACGCAACCCGAGGTCCGCGAGACGGCGCCTGAGGTCGTACCCGTGGCGGGGTTCTTCTTTGAGAAAGCCGAGGATTGCGAGGTCGAGCAATGTGATTTCGTTATAGCGATTCGATATAGCTTGCCACCAAGACGGCGTCGTGTCCAGCGGGACGGGCAACCCGGGTGCCGAGGCGCCAGGTTTGACCTTGTTCACGATCCGTCACAGAATCGAACATTGCAGGGAGGTTCCGGATCCCCGACGTGCTACTCACCGCCCATTCGATCGTACGCTGGTTCGTGCTGGCGGGACTCGGCGCGACGGCGCTCGCCGGGGTGACACTGACCCTCCGCAAGGAGGCATGGAGGCTCGGGTATGGCCGAATCGTTTCTGTCACACTCGGACTGATCGATCTTCAGGTGGCTCTGGGCTTGCTCGTGTGGATCACCAAGCAGGACCTCTCGATCTTCAGGGCCTACATCGATCCGATCGGAATGCTGGTGGCGGTCGCCGTGGCGCACACGGCTGCGGCGCGGGCAAAGAGGCAATCGGGCTATGCGGGTGCGGGTACCGTAGTCGCCGGTCTGATGGCGGCTTTTGCGATCGTCGTTCTCACGATTCCTCGTGCAGTGTGGTTTTGATCCGTCGCGTCGGACTCGTTCTCATCGTGTTCTTGATCGCGGGTTGTGCGACCAACCGATACGGCCCCTGGTACACGCCTTCCGGCAACCTCGTGTCGAACAGCATCGTGGTCGAGTTCCAGGGCTTCAAGGATTGCGGAACCGACAAGGTGGTGTTCCTCAGGTTCCTTGGTCGCCAGTACGCCCACGATCCTCAAGGCCAACTCGGCACTTTGACCGCCGCCGACGGTACGGAGCTCACGTACGCCGAACTCGACGGTCCGCCGGCAGGAGCCGAGGCAACCGGTGTCCGGCACAAAGATCAGGAGATCTGGAGGTCGTCGGCGGACATCGAGAACTACTTGTATATCGTCTACGACAACGGGTATACGCAACGCTGGCCGAGGGCTGAGGTCCGATGCGAGCGATGATACGGGGGCCTGCAGGGCAGGCGGTGGCCGGCAAGAGCCCCCGGCTCGTCCCACGGTCTCGCCGTGACACCTGTCGCGACACGAGGTGAGGCTCCATGGCGAACGGTCGCGAACCGGTAACGTGTGACCGGCAAGACGAGGAGGGGATGTGACCTTTGATCTGACCCGCCATGAGACGGTGTTCGTGTTGACGATGGACGCGGGAGACAATCGCTTCAACCGCAGGTCCTTGGAGCGCATCAACGACCTTCTCGATCAGGTCGAGAAGGTGGATGGTCCTGCGGCGCTGGTGACGACCGGAACCGGGAAGTTCTACTCGAACGGCCTCGACCTCGATTGGGTGTTGAGCGGTGAGGCCGACATGTGTTTCGTGGATCTGGCCATGGCGACACAGCAACTCCTGGCGCGTACGCTGATCTTTCCGCGCCCCACCGTGGCTGCGATCAACGGGCACTGCTTCGCGGCCGGTGCCATGTGGTCACTTGCACATGACTTTCGTGTGATGCGTGCCGACAGGGGGTTCTGGTCGATGCCGGAAGTGGACATCAAGATACCGTTCACCGAGGGCATGGCCGCGTTGATTCAGGCACGGCTCTCGCCGCAGCAGGCCCACACGGCGATGACGACGGCGCGCCGCTACGGGGGAACGGAAGCGGCCGAAGCGAGGATCGTCGAACAGGCCGTGTCGGAGGATGACGTGCTTCCGACGGCGATCGAGATGGCCGCAACACTCGCGAAGAAGGACACGGCAACACTGGGAGCGATCAAGCAGATCATGTATGCGCCCGTTGTCGAGGCGCTGACGGGATGAGGGAAGGCGCACGGCGGGGTCTCGACCCCGGGCGCGCGAGTACCGAATCGTCGGAGCCGAGCCGTCGGCGGTCGCCTCGACGTGCGGCCTCGAGTCGTGAGCCATGACTCCTACGTTCCGAGCGAGAACGCCGTGTGCGCGGTCCACGACACGTTGTCGGTGACCATGAGTGTCACGGTCCGGGCAACCGAGTCGAGCGGGAGGTATGGGGACACGTCGGCGACGATTCGCCGTGCGACGGCGTCATTCGAAGTGTGCGCGACGGTCACGTGGGGAATGATACGATCGAACTTGCCCTCGTAGGGCTTGGCGTCGGGCCAGTGTTGCACGAGCATCTCGGTGAGGTCGGCGAACGGCTCGCGGGGTTCCGGGACCAGATACACGACGTCCGGCCACCGACGTACCTCGGTCAGAGCGAATGGGAACGGCCGGATGTTCCGAAACAGGTCACCGAGAGATCTCAGCGTCACCTCGTCGAGACGGTTCGGTGCAAGGAACGGATACAGCACGGTGACATGGGCGGGGACGCCGACCAGCGCAGCCGGATCCAGGAGGGTTCTCCAACGGCCGATCACGGGCTCGGCTTCGGGAACTTCGATCAGCAGCGCCGACTCGGTCAACATCACTCACGCAGCAAGGTCAGCAGCATCACGGTCGGCTCGAGCGCGTAGACCGCATGGGTGAGGCCCGCCGGCAGGTACGTCCAGGAACCCGGCACGGCTTCAACGATGCTCGCCCCGAGGGTCAGGCGCGCCTTGCCGGAGATCACCTGGACGATCGCGGGCATCGAAGCGGTGTGATCGGTGAGTTCCTGATCGGCGTCGAATCCGAATACGACGACCCGGACACGATCGTTCTTGTACACAACCTTGCTGAGCGTCCCCTCATCCGGGATGTCGACGTTCAACGCGGGAAGAAAGGTGTAGTCGTCCATGAGGGAACCGTAGCGTCCAAGGGTTCGATAAGGCGGTAGGCTTGGTGCTCCCACCGGTCCGGGCGACCTGTCGAGGCGGCCGAGTCCAACACGTGGGTACGACATTCCGAACAGGTCCCCCAACCCGTCGTGGTGGGGAGAGAGGAGCCAGTCATGGCAGGCAAGATCACCGTTCCGCACGTTCGGTCGCGCAAGGGCGGTGAGAAACTGGCCGTGGTGACCGCCTACGACACACCGACGGCGCGCATCGCCGACGCAGCGGGTGTCGACATGATTCTCGTGGGTGACTCTCTTGCCAACGTCGTGTTGGGATACGAGGACACGCTGAGAGTCGACATGGACGTGATGGTCCACCACACTGCCGCGGTCGCGAGAGCCGGTACGAACGCGCTCGTGATCGGGGACATGCCGTGGATGAGCTATCACGTGTCGATCGAGGATGCGGTCCGCAACGCAGGCCGCTTCATTCGCGAAGGCGGTGCCGGAGCGGTGAAGCTCGAGGGGGGACGCAAGAGAGTTCCTGTCGTCGAGGCGATCATCGACGCGGAGATCCCGGTAATGGGCCACCTGGGGCTGACTCCGCAGTCGGTGCACGCCATGGGCGGATACAAGGTACAGGGCAAGACGAGTGCTGCAGCCAGGGAACTGCTCGCAGACGCCCTCGCACTGGCCGAAGCGGGAGTGTTCTCGATGGTGCTCGAAGGGATCCCCGACCTGCTTGCCGAGATGGTCACCAAGGAGGTGCCGGTGCCGACGATCGGGATCGGTGCCGGCAACGACACCGATGGACAAGTGCTCGTGTTTCACGATGTGCTCGGACTGAACACCGGACACCTCCCCAAGTTCGTTCGGCAGTACGCGAATCTGTATGGCGTCGCGGTCGATGCGCTGCGGCACTATGTCGCCGACGTACGATCCGGAGGGTTCCCGAGTGACGATGAGAGCTACCACATGGGTGAGCAGGCGGCGGCGGAGCTTCTGGGAAGATGAAGCGGCTGGTCGTGGGGGTCGTGTTGTTGTTGCTGACAGCCGGTTGCGGCGTGGGAGGAGCGACGATCGTGGATCCGATGCCCGTCTCCACGTCCTCCGTTCCCCGAACGGAACCGTGGAACGGCTTCGAGACTCGACAGATCACTCTGAACGGGACGCCTCTCTTTGTCGCCGTGGCCTCGACGCGCGATGAGCGAGCCAAGGGGTTGAGTGGTGTCTCGAATCTGGACGGGATCGATGGCATGTTGTTCTTCTTCGAAGGGTCATCGACGGCGAGATTCTGGATGAAGGACACGCTGATCGATCTCGACATCGCGTTCTTCGACACTCTGGGTCGGCTCATCACGGTCAGAACGATGCCCGTATGCACGGAGGATCCGTGTCCCACGTACGGTTCCACCGGTCCGTACCGATGGGCCTTGGAGGTACCGGCGGGCCATGCTCTGACCGACCTGGCTCCGGGGTCGGTTCTGGTCCCTTGAGAGGGCACCGACATCTCGGATGCAGGGAACGCCACATCGTCGGCCACGATGCCGGACGCCTGCACGATCTGCGCCGCAGGAGCTGTTCCACAGGTGGAGTGCGCATCGCTTTGATACGACGCTGCCACGAAGTCGGGAAAACCTCTTTGCGGTTCGGCTTTCAGGTACCGATCGAGGCGGTTACACTCCAACCGCTTCCCTCGGCGAATCGCCGAACCCTGCTCCGTCGACCGGCGGGGCCTTCCGCGAAAGTGGATGTCCAAAGGAGGTGCAATGCGAAGCTATGAATTGATGACCATTCATCGGCCCGAGTTGGCCGAGAGCGACTACCTGAAGCTCGTCGAGCAGACGGAGGAGTTTCTCCGCAGTCGCGGAGGAACCGTAGGCGAGCGGGATCTCTGGGGAAAACGTCGATTTGCGTACGAGATCAATCACCTGCACGAGGGGTACTACTCGGTGCTTCACTTCGAGGCCGAACCGGATGTTGTGGATGATCTCGACCGGGTGCTGCTCCTCGCAGACCTGGTCGTGCGCCACAAGATCATTCGTCCCGAGAACTGATCGACTGTTTTCTGTCACACCCCCACGACAGGATGGGCGGTGGAGACCGGGCTGCAAAGGAGAGAGAATCATGGCGACGAACACCGTGACGGTGATTGGCAACCTCGTCGAAGATCCGGAATTGCGCTTCACTCCCTCTGGTGTTGCGATGGCGAAGATTCGCGTAGCCGTGAATCGGCGTTGGAGGGACCAGGCCGGAGAGTGGCAAGAGCAGACGAGCTTCTTCGGTGGGACGCTGTGGCGAGAAGCGGCCGAGAATGCCGCCGAATCGTTGCAGAAGGGAGCGAGGGTGATCATCACCGGCAGTCTCGAGCAACGGCAGTGGGAAACCCAGGATGGGGAGAAGCGCTCGGTCGTGGAACTTCGCATCGAGGAAATCGGGCCTTCCCTGCGTTGGGCGACCGCTTCGGTCACAAAGACCGCACGCGACAGTGGCGACTGGGGCTCGTCACGTCCGGCGCCTGCCGCGCCCGTCGCCCGCAAGGACTACGAGCCCGACGAGGCCCCGTTTTAGAGAGGACATATGGCACAGAGAGCCAAACCGAAGCGCCGCAGGCAGTCGCAGAGCAGCCTCCGGCAACGCAAGCCGAAACCCTGCTATTTCTGCAAAGAGAAGATCGACTACATCGACTACAAAGATGTGGCGGTTCTCCGCAACTACATGTCCGACCGCGCCAAGATCAGGGCTCGGCGGGTGACCGGCAACTGCACGCAACACCAGCGCAAAGTGGCACGCGCCATCCGCAACGCCCGTGAGATGGCGCTCCTTCCCTACATCAAGCGATGAAGCTCATACTCACTTCCGAAGTTCCCGATCTGGGGGGAAAGGGTGATGTCGTCGAGGTTTCCGAAGGGTACGGGCGAAACTATCTACTTCCGAAGAACCTTGCGGTGAAAGCGACTCCCGGTGCCCTGAGCAATGCGGAGGCACTGCTCAGATCCCGGAGGGAGACGGAACGGCGCTCATTCGAGGCTGCCGAGGCAGTCGCCAAGGCTCTGGTCGGCACTCGCGTCGTAGTGGCCGCTCGCGCCGGTGACGAGGGCAAGCTGTTCGGATCCGTGTCCACAGCCGACATCGTCGAGGGTGTAAAGAAATTCACAGGGATCGAACTGGACAAGAGCCACGTGTATCTCCCCGAGCCGATCAAGAGCATCGGACTGTACGAAATACGGGTGAAGCTGCATCCGGACGTGGAGTTCCCCCTTTCTCTGGATGTGATCCCCGCGTAGAGGTGACATGACCGATCTGGACCGAATGGCCCCTTCCCCGGCAGGCGGTGTGAGCCGCAGGCTCCGGGTCGCCCCACACAATCGAGAGGCAGAGGAATCCGTTCTGGGAGCGATCATGCTCTCGTCGGAGGCCGCGAACCTCGTAATGGACAAGCTGGACCCCGACGACTTCTACATCCCGGCACACCAGGCCATCTTCGAAGTGATCGTGGACCTCTACAACGCCAACCAGCCGATCGATCCGTTGACGGTTTCGGATGCATTACACCGCAAAGGTGAGTTGGATCGGGTTGGCGGAGCGGGCTATCTGTCAGAGGTGATGGACGCCGTGCCGACGGCATCCAACATCGAGTACTACGCGAGTATCGTCGAAGAGCACGGTCTTCGACGCCGCCTCATCAGCGCAGGAGGCATGCTTGGCGATCTCGCCATCGCCACCGATGTCGCGATCACAGAAGTCCTGGATCGAGCCGAGCAGACCGTGTTCGCGGTGGCCGAGCGCCGAGTCGGAGACGGCCTCATGCCGATGAGCCCGCTGCTCCACAGCACACTCGAGACGATCGAGGAGATGGAGGCTCGGGGAACGGAACTCACGGGTCTGGCCACGGGGTTTCGCGATCTCGACAGGAAGCTTGGAGGGCTCCAGCCGGCGAACCTCGTCATCGTGGCCGCGAGACCGGCGATGGGCAAGTCCGCTTTGGCGGCCAACATCGCGACCAACGTCGCACTCGAAGGGGGCACCGTCGCCTTGTTCTCCCTCGAGATGAGTCGCGAGGAAATCGTGCAGCGGCTGTTGTGCTCGATCGGGCGGGTCGACTCGATGAAACTTCGGACCGGCCAGCTCGGCCCTCAGTTATGGCAGAAGGTCGTCCATGCGGCATCGAAGATGTACCAGGTGCCCGTCTACATCGACGACTCCGGGCAGCTCACCGTCACCGACATCCGTGCGAAGTCCCGCAGACTGAAGCGGGCACACGGTCTCGACCTGGTGATCGTCGACTATCTGCAGCTCATGCAAGGCTCCAACCGCGAGAATCGGCAGCAAGAGATCGCAGAGATCAGCCGTTCGCTCAAGAACCTGGCCCGTGAGTTGGAGGTGCCGGTGATAGCGGTGTCGCAGCTGAACCGGGGCCTGGAATCTCGGGAAGACAAACGTCCCCGCCTCGGGGACCTTCGCGAATCGGGCGCCATCGAGCAGGACTCGGACCTCGTCATGTTCATCTACCGCCATGAGTACTACCACCCGGAGGCACAGGAAACGAAGGGCCTCGCCGAGGTGATCGTCGCCAAACATCGGAGCGGGTCTACGGGCAAGGTGGACATGACCTTCCTTCCCGAGTTCACACTCTTTGCCGACCTCGGCCGCGACGTCGTCTGAGAGGCTTGCATCGCTGGCCGTGCCGGGTGCTTCGTAGTTGGTATCGGGCCTCAGATCGATGCAAGATCGCGGGGTGAGCGTCGCGGCTCCCGGCATCGGCTTCGAACGCCGCGAGAGGCGGTACACCGTCGTTGAGATGCGTGCCGTGTGTTGATCGACGGGCCCCTGGGACATTTGCGGGCGAGGCCTCGGATCGGACCGACGTGATCGCTTGGGACCTTCGGCGGATCCTGTAACCGCGTCGTCGGATAGTGTGGGGGAAACAACGAGATCATGAGGAGGATCCATGGCTATAAGGATCAACCGGGCGGCAGTGCTGGGAGCAGGCGTCATGGGCCAGGGCATCGCAGCCCACCTGGCCAACGTCGGAATACCCTCTTATCTCTTCGATATCGCACCGACCGAGCTGACCGATCAGGAGGTGAAGAAGGGTCTGACACTCGAAGATCGTGAAGTTCGCAACAGGATCTCGGCCGCCGGGTATACATCGATGATCAAGGCCAAACCGGCCTTGCTCTATCACAAGGACTTTGCACGATTCGTCACGCCCTGCAACTACGAAGACGACGCCGACAAGCTGGGGGACGTGGACTGGATCATCGAAGCGGTTGTGGAGCGGCTCGACATCAAGCAGAAGGTCTTTGCGATGGTTGACGAACGACGCAAGCCGGGAAGCATCGTCTGCTCCAATACCTCTGGTCTCTCGGTTGCGGGGATGGTCGAAGGTCGCAGCGACGACTTTCGCAAGCACTTCCTCGTGACCCACTTCTTCAATCCGGTCAGATATATGCGCCTCCTCGAGCTGGTCCCCTGCGAGGACACCGACCCGGAATTGCTGGCCGACATGGCCGCGTTCGGTGCGAACGTTCTCGGCAAGGGCATCGTCTACGGCAAGGACACTCCGAACTTCGTTGGAAACCGGATCGGCACCTTCGGCATGACGTCGGTATTCCACTGGATGAACGAGATGGGTGTTGGCGTTACCGAGGTCGACAAGATCTTTGGACCTGCAACAGGGCGTCCGAAATCAGCCGTGTTCCGAACCCTGGACGTCGTCGGTCTCGACACCATGGCCCATGTTGTGACCACGCTGGCGGAGTCTTCACCCGACGATCCGTGGCGTGAGCGATTCACCGTTCCGGACGCTCTCCGGAAACTGGTCGAAAGGGGCGATCTGGGGGAGAAGACAGGGGCCGGCTTCTACAAGAAGACTCGGGATGCGGAGGGAAAGCGCAAGATCCTCGTGCTGAACCTGGAAACCCTCGAGTATGAAGAACAGCCGAAAGTCCGGTTCGACTCCATTGCTGCAGCCAGGAAGTTCGAGACTGCGGCGGAGAGAATCCGTGAGATGGTCTGGTTCGATGACAAGGCAGGACGGCTCGCCTGGAAGGTCACGGCGGAGATGTGTATCTATTCCGCACAACTCCTGGGAGAGATCACAGACGACATCGTCAATATGGATCGGGCCCTTCGGTGGGGCTTCAACTATGAACTTGGTCCATTCGAAACGTGGGATGCGATCGGTGTCGAACGGTCGGTTCGGCGTATGCGCGAGGAAGGCATGACGGTTCCCGGTGTTGTCGAAACGCTGCTCGCCAAGGGTGATGGAACCTGGTACGTGCGTCGTGACGGCACTCTGTACTTCTGGAATGTGTTCACCGAGGAGTACGTGCCGGTTCCAGGGTTGGAAGACATCATCACGATTGCCGATCTGGAGGTGCTCGACAGCAACGAAGGGGCCACGCTGTTCGACATGGGAGACGGTGTCGGCCTGCTCGAATTCCACACGAAGATGAACTCGATCGACGCGCAGGTCATCGAGATGATGGACAAGGCGTGTGATTGGGTGAACGAAGGCAGGCTCGTCGGCCTCGTGGTCGGCAACGAGGCTGTCAACTTCTCCGTCGGAGCGAACATCGGTCTGGTGGGGATGCTCGCCATGTCGAACATGTGGGACGAACTCGAGGGTGCGGTTGAGGGCATCCAGAATGCCTATATGAAGATGAAGTACTGTGAAGGGCCCGTCGTGGCCGCTCCAAGAGGTCTGGCGCTGGGCGGTGGATGCGAAGCCGTCATGCACAGCGATGTCGTTCGGGCGTTCGCCGAGACGTACATGGGTCTTGTGGAGCTGGGGGTGGGACTCATCCCAGCGGGGGGTGGATGCAAGGAGATGGCGTTTCGGTACTACGGAAGCGTGCCGGTCGGCGTGGACACGAACATGTTCCCGTTCATGGAGAAGATCTTCAAGACGATCGGGATGGCCACCGTGTCCACGAGTGCCGAGGAAGCGCGCGACCTCGGGTACTTGCGTCCGATCGACAAGGTACACCTGAACTCCGATACTCTCCTCGCCGCCGCCAAGAAGGACGTTCTAGCGATGGTGGACACCGGGTACACGCCGCCGGCGCGGCGCACGGTCACCGTCCCCGGGAGGGATGGCGTTGCCGCCATCGAGATCGCGGCACACACGATGCGAGGCGGCGGCTACATCAGCGAGTATGACGAGCATCTGGCCAAGAGGCTTGCGTACGTGATCTGTGGTGGCGATGTCGCCCAGGGAACCGAACGGAGCGAGCAGGACTTCCTCGATCTTGAACGTGAGGTATTCCTGGAGCTGTGTCACGAAGACAAGACACTCGAACGGATTCAGCACATGTTGGCTACCGGAAAACCGCTGCGGAACTAAAGGAGCAAAGATATATGAGTACTGGAGTCGTCGTTACCCATGCCTACCGCACGGCGGTGGGTAAAGCCTACAAGGGCAGCCTTCGGGAGACTCGCCCCGATGAACTGCTCGGACTCCTGATGCAGGGGTTTGTCGAGCGGACTCCCGAGCTGGATCCGGCTGCCATCGATGATGTGATCATCGGCTGCGCGATGCCCGAAGGAGAGCAGGGAATGAACGTCGGGCGCATCGCCACACTTCGCGCCGGTCTGCCGATCGAAGTTCCTGCCATGACGATGAATCGCTTCTGCAGTTCCGGTCTGCAGACGCTGGCGTCCGGCGCTGCGCATATCGTGGCGGGCTATTCGGAGATCGTGCTGACGGGTGGCGTCGAGTCGATGACGATGGTGCCGATGGGAGGGAACAAGCCTGCACCCAATCCGTGGCTTGCCGAGCACATGCCGACCGCCTACGAATCGATGGGGATGACGAGCGAGAACGTCGCCGAGCGGTTCGGGGTCGGCCGTGATGAGCAGGATCGGTTCGCCCTCGAATCTCAGCGGCGTGCCCTTGCCGCGCAGAAGGCAGGCAGATACGCCGAGGAGATTCTCCCTGTGGAAGTTCGTCTCGGTGATCAGACGTTCCTCTTTGACACCGACGATGGGCCCCGCGAGAGCACGCTGGAGGGGTTGGCGAAGCTCCGGCCCGCCTTCAAAGTGAACGGCACGGCGACGGCGGGAAACTCGTCACAGATGTCCGACGGCGCGGCACTCGAGTTGTTGATGACTCGCGAGAAGGCAGAGGAGCTCGGATTCGAGCCTCTCGGCGAACTCGTCACGTTCCAGGTGGCCGCGGTCGATCCGGCGATCATGGGAATCGGTCCGTCCGTGGCCATTCCCAAGGCGCTCGACGCCGCCGGGCTGACATTGGACGAGATCGACCTGATCGAGCTCAACGAGGCCTTCGCCAGCCAGGCCGTGTACTGCATCCGGAAGCTCGGCATCGACCCGGAGAAGGTGAACGTCAACGGCGGCGCGATCGCCCTCGGACATCCGCTCGGTTGTACCGGAGCCAAACTGACCGCAACGTTGTTGCACGAGATGAAGCGACGCGATGCGAAGTACGGCATCGTGAGCATGTGCATTGGCGGGGGCATGGGTGCCGCGGGGATCTTCCGAAGGAGCTGAACCCTCTCTTTCTCGTCGATCCGGCCGTCGTTTCTTGCAGAGTCTTCGAGGTTTGCTCACAGGCCGCTTACATCGCAGCCACATCGTGAGAGCAGACGCAGAACCAAGGAGGTTGCAGATGCGTTTGCGAAAACTCACGATCCTGCTGTTGGCCGTCGCCCTCATCGGTGCCGTGTTGGCAGTACCCGCCCTCGCCGAAGAGACCGGTGGGAATGGCGACGCCCTTGTCTCGGGCCGAGGATGGCTCTGGGCGAAAGGTGTCGGGGAAGTACGGTTCGACATGGGCGGCCGGGTGCAGCTCCTCATCGACGGTGATGTGACGATCAGCGATTTCGCCGGTGACATGAAGGTCAAGATCATCAGCGAGGACACGTTCCGAGAGAATGGGATTGCGGTCGCCGACGAGGAGTATGTCGGCAGCGACCTGACCCTCGAAGACTTCCGCGGCTACGTCGCCGTGGAAGGCACCCACTTCCTGCTGGAGGCTCAGGGGAAGGCCAGGCTTCGAGCCCACGGCGGTGGTGTCGCGTATCTTGCGGGACGAGGCTGGTACAAGACCGACAGCGGACCGATGGTCCGGTGGATCGGCACCGGGACGGAGGTCGAACTGGCCGGATGAGTCGGTGACACGAAGGGCCCGGCCGTCAGGTCGGGCCCTCGGACTGTGTTCCTGCAGCAATGCCGGCGCCGACGACGAGTGCGACGCCGATCCACGACCACGTATTTCCGGGTTCGCGCAGGAACAAGGCAGCCCACACGACCGCCGAGGCGGGCTCCAGGTACGAGAGGATCGCGATGCTCATGACGGGCAGGGTCGCTATGAGCGACCAGTAGATCATCAACCCGACGCCGGTGAGTACGACTCCAAGGAGGACGATCTTCCACCAGTACACCGGAATCTCGGGAATCGACATGGCAGCCCAGGGTGTCATGACGAGAGCCGCGACACTCATCTGCAGGCCCGCCAGCTTGAGTCCCCCCACCTGTTGAGCGGCCGGCTTTCCGATGAGGACCATGGCGGCGAAGGTGGCCGCGGCAATGAGACCGGTGATCACGCCCTCTGCGGTGACGCCGGCACCCGGACGTGCCACCAGGATCACACCGACCAGGGCGGCCGCGAGAGCGATGATGGATCTGCGCTTGAGTGGTTCACCGAGAACTGCACGAGCCAGGGTCCCCATCGCGACAGGTCCGAGGTAGACCAACACCAGGGCCACCGCCACCGTCGTCGTCTTGATCGACCAGAAGAACGCGGCCCAGTGGATGGCCAGAAGGATCCCGATCGTGACGATCCGGCCGAGCGGGTCGGTACGTCGAAGGTGGAGCTCACCTCGGATTCCGAGGACGATGAGTACCGTGATTGCACCGAGCCAGAGCCGCAAGGCCGCGAGCTGTTCTGCGGGCAGGGAGACGGTCCGGACGATCAGGGGAATCGTGCCCCACGCCGCCGCCACGACCGCCATGGTGGCGGACGCAACGACACGAGGGCGGGCCATCAGGAGGAGGTCAGCAGAACGTGTCTGGTGGGAGACTTGGTTGACGTCGGATGTGTTCGTTCTCGGGCGAGAACGCAAACTCCCAATACGCCGCCTGGGCTCTGGTAGCAGGCCGGTCGGTATCGCGGGCCATGAAGAGCGTCGTTGTGAGGTCCATGTCTTCGATCTGGATGGGAACGACCGTCCCGGCCTTCGTGGCCTCGCAGGCAACGGACATCGAGACGAACGCAACTCCGATCTTTTCCTGTACCGCCCCGCAGATGGCTTCCGAGTTCCCGAGCACCATCACCTTCTCGAGATCGTCGATGGTCATATCGTGCCAGGAGAGCCCTTCGATCACCGCTCCGCGGGTTCCCGACTGGGACTCTCGAAGGATGAACTGACCTGCGAGTAGCTCCTTGGGTTTGAGAGGACGTTCGAGTGTCGCCCAGGGATGATCCGGCGGGACGATCAACACGATCCGATCGGTCAGGAACGGCCGGTATTCGATGCCTTTGTACGGTTCTCGGAGGCTCGTCAGTGCGAGCTGAACGTCACCTTCGCGCAGTTTCTCCAGTGCCATGTGGCGGCCGGTCACGTCACAGATGAGGCCCACTCTCGGGAAGCGCTTGTGAAAGCCGGCCATGAGTTTCGGAATGACGTACTTTCCGGCAGCCGTGCTGCACCCGAGCTTGAGCACTCCGACGATTTCTCCCTGCAACGAGGCCATCGCCTCCTCCAGGTGGATGGTGCGGTCGATGACGTCGCGGGCCATCGGGATGAGTACCCGGCCCGGGTCCGTCAGGGTGACCTGTCTGCCTGTGCGGGTGAACAGGGGGACTTTGAGTTTCTCTTCCAAAGACCGGATCTGCATCGAGATTGCAGGCTGTGAGATGCTGAGCCTTCTGGCAGCCTCGGAGAAGTTTTCGGTCTCGGCCGCGGCGAGGAAGATCTGGAGTTCTCTCGGGTTGAGCATAACCAAACTCTATCAGAAGCGAAGGGGAGAGCGCCACTTGACTTCTTGCCAACGGGCTGTGGTTGATAAGGCGTTGTATGTGGTGCCGGCTTTGCTCGATAAGTGGTTCGTGATAAACTGTGGGTGTTCGTTCGGGAATCTCGAGCGGACCGTACAGTGAACGTGGCACCCTCGGCTACCTCCCTCCCGGCTGGGGGTGCTTCGCGTTGCCCTCAAGATCCAGACCGGATCGACCGATACCTGGTGGTGAGAGTGTCCTCGATGCGCCAACAGCAAACGGAGTACCCCCTTCCTCCAACTCACCGAGGACAACGGAGGCCCCCCGAGTTCGGGGGGCCTCCGCATGCCGAGTACTCTGGCCCTCTCGTGGGGTATCTTCTGTTGACCAATGATGATGGCGCCGACTCGCCGGCCTTGCTGCCGTTTGCTCATGCGCTGCAAGAGATCGCAGAGGTCAAGGTGGTCGTTCCCGATCGCGAGCGCAGCTGGATCGGCAAGGCGATCACCAGGTTCGGGGAAATCCGGGTGCAGCGAACGGTTCTCGAAGGTGTCGAAGTGGTGGTGGCAGACGGGTTTCCTGCCGACTGCACCCAGCTTGGTGTGCATTCGTTGTTCGGGGCCCGGCCGGACATGGTCGTATCCGGTATCAACATCGGCTTGAACGACAGCCTGGCGTTCTTCCTGTCCAGCGGCACGGCCGGCGCGGCGGCCGAAGGATGGATTGCCGGTATCCCGGCATTCGCCTTCTCCACCGGGGTGACGAGTGACCATCGGTCATGGGCAAAACGCGTATGGGCGGGTGAGGACGCCGAGTTGTGGCCTCGCGCCGCCCAGATCAGTGTCGGCGTCGTAGGCGATGCCATGCGTAACGGCTACCCGAAAGGCGTCGATCTGCTCAATGTGAACTTCGGGATCGACGCGACCGTGCACTCATCCCGATTGATCACGGATCTTGCCAAACTCGGTTATGACAGCATCTTCCGAGAACGAGAACCGGGCGTGTTCGTTCACGACTTCTCCACCGGCCTCCGGTTGCGTGGCGACCTTTCGGGTACCGATGTGGAAGCGGTGGCGCGAGGCTTCGTGTCGATCACTCCGGTCCGCCTGGCGCACGCAGCCGAGATCAGCGATGAGGATCGACGTGTGTTGGAGCGGCACGACGGCTGAGCCCTACGCGAAGTCCTGGTGGATTCTGCTTGGTGTCGGTCCCCGCTGTCCCTGATACTTGCTGCCCGCCGTGCCGTAGGGGTGGTCGGCGGGTGTCGTCAACTCGTAGAAGGAGATCTGTCCGATCCTCATACCCGGGTAGATGGCGATCGGCAGCTTCGCAACGTTGGAGAGTTCGAGCGTGAGATAGCCGTCGAATCCGGGATCCACGAACCCGGCGGTCGAATGGATCAGCAGACCGAGCCGTCCGAGACTCGACTTGCCCTCGAGCCGTGCGACGACATCGTCGGCGAGACGAACTCGCTCCAGAGTGGAGCCGAGGACGAACTCGCCCGGGTGCAACATGAAGGGATCGTCGGCGCCGGTCTCCACGAGAGCGGTCAGATCCTCCTGGGCCAGTTTTGGGTCGATGTGGGAGTATCGGTGGTTCTCGAAGACCCGGAAGAACCGGTCGACCCTCAGGTCTACGCTGGAAGGCTGCACGAACGACTCGTCGAAGGGGTCGATGACGATGCGCCCCGAGTCCACGGCCTCTTTGATGGTCCTGTCTGAGAAGATCACGGCTGCCTCCTGGGGGGATGGTAGATGAGAGACGTCCCCGGGGCACCAGGACCGACGACAACGGTGCGCCATGTCCTGCGAACCCAGGGCTCAGGGGGGTCGCCACGACGCCTACGAACCCAGGGCTCAGGGGGGTCGCCACGACGCCTACGAGCCCAGGGCTCAGGGGGGTCCACGGCGCCCCTCTGTTCATACGACCGCCGAGCCACCGGTTTTCCTACCCCGGCGGGAAGAGCACGTGGACTCCGGTATCCACGGTCCACTGATCGCCGGTTTGCGTGTCGACGATGAACCGTCGACCCAGATCTTCGCTTTCGACGTAGGGAGCGTAGAGAGGCGGAACGGCGAGAGTGGCGGCCGCGTAGCGTCCATCGAATACGAGAGATGTCGTGAATGCCTGAGAGGCGATGATCGCGTCGGCGAGCACGGACCATCGATCGATTTCGGTTCCGTCGAGAGTAGACGTCAACACGATGGTCTGGGGGTTGTGCAGCGAGACGTCTGCGGTGTAGACGAACGTGGAGCCATCAGGCGAGAGAACTGCGCATCCGGATGCCTTCGGCGGCTCCAGGTGTGCCGACTGGACGAGGTCGCCGAGACCGTAGAGGTCATAGGACGTCGAGTCGCCGACCACCGAGGTGACGAGGAGCTGGTTGCCACCAACCGTGGCACAAACGATCGAAGATTCGCTTCCGTCGAGATCCACCAGGGTCCGCACCTCGCTGCTTGCAAGGTCGTAGGCGGCGAGTCGCCGTCCGTCGGTCACCAGGGCGGTGGGGGCATCGTCGATCATGGCGACACCCGCAAGGCGCCACGGATCTGCGGCAATGACTTTCTGGACCTCGACGGTGCCCGATTCGTAGGTGGCGAGACGAACACCACCGAAACCGGTGAAGAGAACCCGTCCGGCAACCGTCTGCACATCGGGAGCGTGTGAGGCGCTCGGCCATCCATACCATGTGGAGTCCGGGCCGCCGAACTGCAGGGCTCTGGACCGGACGAGCACGAAGTGAGTCGGGAGTCCATTCGGGAAGAGCCGGTCTTGTATGGATACGAGAGTGCGTCCGGGCCTACCTTCGGGTGGCAGTTCTCCAGCTGTCAAGCTGCCTTTGAACAGCACGACCGGGATCTCGGTGTCGACGGGTCCTTCGGTCGAGTCGAACCGGATGCCAAAGGTGCGGCTTTGGGGATCGAGGGTTTCGCCATCAAGGATTTCGTACGAAGCGCCGCACAGAGCGGTCTCACAGAACGGTTCCAGGAGTTCATTCCACGGTGTGGTCCAGAGATCCGGGAATCGGGCCTCGATGGCGGGGGTGGTTCCTCGGTTCACGAGGAGACTTCCTGCCACATCCCACGCGCCGTCGGCAAGGGCTGCAAGGAGATCGTCGATGATCCGTCGGGCGTCGATCTCTGCGACCATCGACTCGGGCTCGACCCTGACGCCGACGATCAAGACCTGCCGGCTGTCTCCCGGGCCTCGAACCGTCTGGATGTCGTAGATCTCCCGCATCCGTCGATGGATTCTGTCTTCGATCTGGTAATCGATGAGCAGCGAACGGAGCGGCCCGAGATTGGTCTCACCTGCAGGGATGATGTTCGGGGTCTCGGGGAGTTGGAGCTGTGCAATATCGGAGCATGCGTAGAGGCAGAGCGGAAACGTCGAGTCTGCAAAGGCCTTCGCTGCCGTATCGGTGAGGCAACCTTCCGCGCCGACACCGTTGAGGCGATCGGTGTTGAACCGTGCGATCAGTTCGTCTGCGACCCGGACATCGGGGATCCGTTCACCGGTGAGCAGCGGGGTACCGCAGAGTCCGGGCCCGGTGCGCAGCGTTGTGCTTGTCGTCGTAATCGACGAAACCGTCGTGGTCGTGGGTATCCACACGGGGCGGGGTGGTGAACAGGCGGCTGCAAGCAGCAGGAGGGCGAGAAGGGCTCGTTGCATGAGACGAACGGCAGGGTAGTAGGGGGAGGGGTCGGCTCGGTGCTTCCGGAACGAAGGAAGGTGTGTTCCTCGAGTCCCGACAGAGGCGTTCCGCCTGCGGACAACACTCCTGGCATGGAGGGGTTCGGGCCCCGGCGGGCCGAGTGTCGGCGGGTCGTCGCCCGGAAGCATGCCGGAAGTCTCAGTTTCTGGCGGTGACCTGCACGGTGGCGAAGCCGGTGATCCACGTGTCCTCGATGTGGTTCTCGATCCGGTGGACGCCGGGGGATACATCAGGAACGAGGGTTTCCGAGGAGTCGGGCAACCGAATACCGATCGCGGGAAGGGCCGTGGTTTGGCCCGGCATCACCGGAACGGTACCTGGCGATAACCCGGGCTTGTCGCGCGTGAGGAGGAAGAGCGGCTTCCGGTCCGCCCCGTTTCGGCGCCGGAATCCTGCACCGATCCCGACCATTTCTCCGGCGAGATCACCGTCGGGATCCATGGAGAGTCTTGCTCTTGTTCCTGCCACGAGCGGATTCGGTTCGAGACTCGTCTCGATCGTGGAGGTCGCGTCGCATTCGCATGCGGGAGGTGTGACACAGGCGGCGGTGGCCACATCAGCCGAACACGAGGCCGCGAGCAGTGTGAGGACGGGTGCGACTCCGGCCTGATACACGAAGCCGGGTCACGCCAGGTCGTCGCCGTGTCGAGGGTTTCCCATGCCGGTCCGCCGGCGCGGGTGGAGAGCGGGTGAGGGGAATCGAACCCCCGTTGCAAGCTTGGGAAGCTCGTGTTCTACCACTGAACTACACCCGCGAAGGTCGCAAGCTTACCCGATGAGACTGGCCACGGCCCAGACGGTGATGACCGCTCCGGCGACGAGCAGAAACCAGGCTCGGCCTACGTGCAGGCTCCCCTCTTGGCCGACCGGACCTTCGCCCCTGCTGCCTTTCACGAGGGCAAACGCATTTCCCAAGACCATTGCCAGCCCGATTGCGAGCACCAGCAGCGCAATCGTCTCATCGAGGCTGAATAGTCCTGACATGATGGACGTTACGTTAGGAGCCTGACGGCGACGAGACGAAGTCGGCGGGGTTCTACGCACTCCATCCGGCACCCGTACAATGCGGCCCATGCCGAGCAAAGGTTCCCGATCTGCGGTCATCGCCGCGCTGGTGGGCAACAGCAGCATCGCCGCTGCAAAGTTCGTTGCCGCACTCCTTACCGGGAGTGCGGGCATGCTCGCAGAGGCGTTTCATTCGGTTGCGGACACCGGAAACCAGTTGTTGCTGCTGCGGGGTCTGGCAGTGTCGCATCGTGGCCGATCCGTGGAACATCCGTTCGGGCGCGGCAAGGAGGTGTACTTCTGGAGTTTCATGGTGGCGGTCATGCTGTTCGTCGGCGGCGGCGTTCTGGCGGTTCAGCGCGGCATCCAGGCGCTGCAACATCCGCACGAGGTGACCGATTTCACGGTGAACTTCATCGTGCTCGGTGTTGCCGCCATAATCGAATCGCTGTCGTTTCGTGTGGCGCTGAGACACTTCAACAACGAACGGGGAAGCCGTGGCGTATGGCGTTCGTTGCGTGGGACCAAGGACACTGCGGTATTGGTTGTCTTGCTGGAGGACAGTGCTGCCATCGTCGGGCTTCTGGTCGCCGCGGTCGGTCTGGCACTCACGCAGATCACGGGCTCGACGATATGGGATGGACTTGCATCGATCGTCATCGGTATTCTCCTTGGCCTCGTGGCCGTGCTGCTCGCTTCAGAGACAAAGGAGTTGCTGGTCGGCGAGGCGGCGGACCGTTCGGATCGTTCCGCCGTCAGGGGGGCGGTGCTGTCGGTCGATGAGGTCGAGGGCATCGGCAGGCTGCTCACGATGCATATGGGGCCGGAAGAGGTGCTGGTGAACATCGAGGTCGACCTTCGCGACGATCTCACCGGAGAGCAGGTGGAGGCTGCAACGAGACGGATCGAAACGGCCATCCGGGGCGTCCTTCCCGAAGCAGGTGACATCTTCGTGGAGTCGATCCATGTCTGAAGCCTCGGCTCCGGGATCATCGGGGAATCTGGGCCCCGGATTCGACACCCTCGCACTGGCCGTGGAGCTTCGCTGCCGAGTCGATGCGGTTCCGGCCGATGCGTGGAAGATCAGTCATGTCGGTGTACATCGACCGGAGCATGGCGATGCCGTTCTTGCAGCGGCGCGTCTCGCCGTCGGGGATCGATCGCCGCTCCTGCTGACGGTCCGCAACGAGATTCCGATCGGTCGGGGATTGGGTTCCTCCGCGGCCGTGGCAGCAGCAGGCGCCGCGGCAGCGTGGCGCGCGGTCGGGCACACACCGGCGCTGTCGGAGCTATTCGGCATCGCGACGGAGATCGACGGTCACCCCGACAATGCGGCGGCCTCGGTCTACGGAGGTCTCGTCTCGGTGACGACAGAGGGAAACGTTCTTCGGCTCGCTCTGCATGAGAGCATCGAGTTGGTGATCGGAGTTCCCCGGGAGACGTTGGCGACGAAGGAGGCAAGGAAGGTGTTGCCGGACACGATCGATCGCAATGTGGGGGTGCGGAGCCTGCAGAGGATCGTTGCGTTGGTCGAGGGCCTGCGGACGGGTGATGCCGCGACACTGTCCGCCGC
Source organism: Actinomycetota bacterium (assembly GCA_013152275.1). Taxonomy (NCBI): domain Bacteria; kingdom Bacillati; phylum Actinomycetota; species Actinomycetota bacterium. The sequence continues at coordinate 30,850 of JAADGS010000027.1, forward strand.
CGCAGGCGACGAGCTTCACGAATCGCCGCGTGCGCGTCTGAACCCCCGGGCGGAGCGACTGATCGATGCGGCACGACGCGCCGGAGCACTCCATGCGTGCTGGAGTGGTGCCGGTCCTTCCGTGCTCGCGCTCACGGCTGCCGGCAGCCGCACGGCGGTGGTCGATGCGATGCGTGTCGAGCTCGGAATCGACGGCGTCGTGCTGACACCGGAGGTGGCGTTTGACGGGGTGAAGGAGATGGGCTGACAGGCTCCGGCTTGCGCTCGGACGTCGGAGCGTGCATGCTATTGGTCTCAACGCTCAGAGGTTCACATGGGTTCGCTGATCAAGAAGCGGCGCAAGAAGATGTCGAAACACAAGTACCGCAAGCGCCGCAAGGCCAATCGGCACAAGAAGAAGTAGCGACGCGGCGGCGTTCACGCCGCCGGTTCGTCCCGCGAGGTCCGGCAAGGCCGGACCTCATCGCGTAGTCGCTCTCAGACGTGTCGTCGCGTGCGACGCTTCGCTCCCATGCCCCGGATGTCGCCGGTCCTGTTGGGTGATCAGACCGAGAATCCTTGGCGGACTCCAGCGATGATTGCCCCACCCATCACGATGATCGCTATGACGGCCAGGATCAGCCCGACGAGGGTGATGATTCCGTAGAGGGTGAAGAGAGTCTTGAGCTTTGTCTGTGATACGAGGAAGCGGTCGACGTTCCCCGTCGAGTGTGCATCTTCTGCGGCGCCGGCGGACTGCCAAAGAAGGACGCCAATCCATATGGGAAGCCACGCCACGATGATGCCCACGATGGTGAGGGCGTAGAGCGCTCCGCCGCCGATCGACAGCACGGCGAGGAGTTTCATCCAGCCTTTTGCCTCGAAGAGCGGTCTGGCCGCATCCTGAACACGTAGTGTCGACGGGGGTGGCGCTGCCGGCGGTTGGGCCGGTGGTCCGAATCCTTCCGGGTAGGTCATGAGTTCTCCCTCTCGTTCTCCGTCACCGTAGCGGATAGATCCCCTCTCGTCTCTGCCGGCCACGGATAGTGCTGCCGGCAGAGACGAGAACATTCAGGGCCGGAACCGGCGAAGCCTCAGTGAGTTGGTCACCACCGAGACACTCGATGAGGCCATCGCCGCTGCAGCGAGAACCGGGCTGATGATGCCGGCCGCCGCCAGGGGAATCATGGCAGTGTTGTAGATGAACGCCCAGAAGAGGTTCTGCTTGATCGTGCGGAACGTTGTCCGAGCCAGGCTCATCGCGGTGCCGGCGAGTGCGGGGTCGCCGGACATCAAGATTACGTCACCGGCCTCGATAGCTATGTCGGTCCCTGTTCCGATGGCCATTCCCAGATCTGCCTGGGTGAGTGCCGGGGCATCGTTGATGCCGTCACCGATGAACGCGACCGTCATGCCTTGGGATTGGTAATGCTCGACGCGGGCGGCCTTGTCGCCGGGCATGACCTCGGCTACGACGTCGTCGATGCCGAGCGAACGGCCGATCGCATCGGCGGTCGTCCGGTTGTCGCCGGTGATCATTGCCACGCGGGTGCCCATCTGCTTGAGGTTCCGGATCGTGTCTCTTGCGGTCGGCCTGACGGTGTCGGCGACTGCGATCGCTCCACGGGTCAGACCGTCCCAGGCCACGAAGAAGACGGTTCTTGCATCCTTCTCGAGGTCGGCGGCCTTCGTGAGTAGAGACGTATCGATGTCGAGACCGAGGTCTGCGAACAGGGCTCGTCTGCCCACGACGACATCGTGGCCGTCAACGGTCCCCTGGACCCCCCGGCCGGGGTGATTCACAAACTGCGCCGGTCGTTCCAGCGTCACCTCGCGTTCTTCGGCACCAAGCGCGACCGCTCGGGCGATGGGATGCTCGGACGCGGCCTCGATGGAACCGGCGAGCCGCAGGAACGTGTTCTCATCCTCGGTGGTGATGACGTCTGTCAACTCCATGAGCCCGTGCGTGAGGGTTCCGGTCTTGTCGAACATCACCAGGTCTACGTTCTTGGATCGCTCGAAGACCTCCGCTCCCTTGAAGACCACGCCGAGCTCGGCGCCCTTTCCGGAGCCCACCATGATGGCGGTGGGGGTGGCGAGGCCCAGTGCGCACGGGCAGGCGACGACGAGAACGGCGACACCGGTGATCACCGCTTTCGAGATGCCGCCGCCGGCGATGATCCACCCGACGGCGGTGAGCAGGGCGATACCCATGACGATGGGAACGAACAAGCCGGCGATCTTGTCTGCGAGCTTCTGGACGGGGGCCTTGGACGCTTGGGCGTCCTCCACGAGCGCCACGATCTGCGACAGGGCCGTATCGGCACCAACGCGAGTTGCCCGCACGATCAGGTTTCCCTGCTGGTTGATCGTTGCACCGAACACGTTCGCTCCGGGAGCCTTGTCCACGGGAACCGATTCGCCGGTGAGCATGCTCTCATCGATGGAAGACCGGCCATCGGTGATCACACCGTCGGTCGGAATCTTCTCCCCAGGCTTGACGATCATCAGGTCTCCGGCGGTGATGTCTTCGATCGGAATCAGTGTCTCTGTGCCGTTTCGCACGACCCTGGCCTGTTTCGCTCCGAGTTCCAGCAGTTTGCCGATGGCAGAGGAAGCGCGTCCCTTGGATCGAGCCTCGAAGAAACGACCGAGCAGAATCAGGGAGATGATGATGCCGGCGGTGTCGAAGAAGAGCGGTTGACCGGCGAAGAATGCCCAGACCGAGTATCCCCATGCAGCGAGCGTCCCAACCGAGACGAGCGTGTCCATGTTCGCGTCGAAACCGCGCAGCCGCTTGGCTGCGACACGGTGGAACTGCCAGCCGAAGACGAACTCCACGATCGTGGCGAGTCCCCACTGCAGGAGGCCGTTCGTTCTCGACTGCGGGACGAGCCATGCGAGGAGGATGAGAGGAATCGTGAAGAGCACCGCCCCGATGAAGTTGCGCCGCTGGTAGCGTTCCTCGTCGCTGTAGCGCTCCACGATGTCCACGCGTTCCATGTCGGGGGTCTTCTCCGAGATCTCATATCCGATCTTCTCGACTGCCCGGATGAGCCCGGAAACGTCGACGTCGGGCGTAGTGGTGACCCTTGCTTCTTGACCTGCGTAGTTCACGACTGCCGTCGCGACACCTTCTTGTCTGGACAAGATGCGTTCGATACGGAGGGCGCACGAAGCACAGGTCATACCCTCGACATCGAAAGTGATCTGATCTGGAGGGAAGGTTCGAGTATCGGTGTCAGTGGCCATCGACGCTGTAGCCCTGATCCTCGATGGCCCCCACGATGGTGCCGAGAGTCAGCGTTGCATCGTCCCATGTGATATCGACGGTGCGCGGTTCGATGTGCACTTCTACCTTTTCGACGCCTGGGAGCCCGCCGATGGCGCCTTCGATCGACGTTTTGCAGTGGCCGCAGGAGATGTCGGGAACGTTCAAGGTCATGGTGGTCATTGGATCTCCTGGTCGAGTTGGGGTGCCGGTCCGGTGACCGCTTCGGTGTATTTCATCGTCTCCATCAGCTCGTCGACGATTTCGTCGGCACGGTTCTCCCGTACGGCATCCGCGAAACAGGTCTCGAGATGATTCTGGAGCACGATCCTGTTCACTCGTTCGAGCGATGCCTGGAGTGCTGAAACCTGTTTCATCACGTCTGGGCAGTATCGATCTCCTTCGACCATCGCGATGACTCCATCGAGGTGCCCTCTGATCGTCTTGAGCCGGTTGAGCGCTTTGTGCTTGTGATCCGCCTTCATGGCACAACACCCTACCAGGGCCCACCCGGGGTGGGGTGGGGACAATCTGGCAAGGGTGAGGCCCCGGAGGAGGGGACGTCCGGGGCCTCGGATCGGCGCCTGCGTGGAGGGGGTGGCGCCGCGATGGGAGGGGATTCAGGTGCTTTCGGGGACGACACGTCCTCGGACTCTCGGGAACCTGACGGGGGCGTGGGCAAAGCAGTACTCGCGCCGGTTGTACATGGAGAGGCGAGTGTGGCAGCCCTTGTGGGCGCATACCCGATTCTCTCCGTACTTGCGGGAAGGACGGATTCCGCCCTTCAGTCTTGCGCCTTTCAATGTATCTGTCATGCCGGCCTCCATCCTCGAACTTCTGTCAACGTTCGTGATCCGGGTTTTGTTCCCGGTACATTACCCGGATCCCCGAGGGTTTCACCTATTAAGACGTTGGCAATGGTGGTTTTGTTCCCTGATCTTTCGCGTTCTCGAGAATCATGCCTCGACCTCTGTTAATCAGTGTGCCCTATGAAGATGAACACGGCGTGAAGGCTTCCTAAGCATTTGGTGAGAACGCTCAGAGTGATGTGTGGGTGCCGGGTTTCGGTCATCGTCGGCTGATGCTGCGCCGTCTTGTCGGGAACGTTCCGACGACCGACGACCGACGACCGACGAGGCACTACCGTCTTGTTCATGGATACCGATCTGCGCAATAAGGGAGTTCTCGTCACTGGTGGTGCGGGAGGAATCGGACAGGCCGTGGTCCGGGCATTCGCCTCCGAGGGAGCGAAGGTGGCGATCCATTATCTGACTTCGGAAGCTCCGGCACTGGCGCTTGCCGCAGAGGTGGGCGGAGTTGCGCTCGGAGCAGATCTGCGGCTCGAGGAGGAAGCGGACGAACTCGTGCCGCGTGCTGCGCAGGCATTGGGCCGTGTCGATGTCTGTGTTGCCAATGCCGGTGTGTGGCCATCCGAGGATCTCCGCCTCTGGGATCTGCCGTTGGCCAGATGGGAAGAGACCATGAGCGCAAACCTCACGGCAACCTTCCTCACGTTGCGGGCGTTCCTCCGTCACGCCGAGAAGACGCACACGGGGAGCATCGTGATGGTCGGCTCGACGGCCGGCATATTCGGAGAGGCCGGCCACGTGGACTATGCGGCTGCAAAGGGCGCCATCATGACGGGGCTTCTGCTCAGCGCCAAGAATGAGGCGGCTCGGATCGGTGTCAGGGTGAACGCCGTCGCTCCCGGATGGACGGTCACGCCGATGACCACGGAAGCTCGAAAGGACCCGGCGCTCGAACGGCGGGTGACGTCGACGATGGCACTCAAGAAACTCGGGACGCCGGAGGATGTCGCTGCACAGATCGTCATCCTCGCCTCCGATAAGGTTTCCGGCCATGTCACCGGTCAGGTCGTCATGGTTGCGGGAGGCATGGAAGGCAGGCTTCTTCGGGACTGAATGACGTCGTCAGACCTTACGTCCTTCTACCCAGGTGGAGAGCACCCTTGCCTGGCGAAGTTCTGTGGGCGAGGCTGTCACGGGGTCACGATCGACGATGATGAAATCCGCCGGACTGCCCGGGGAGAGGGGCTCCGGTTCACCGAGAAGGCGGGCCGCGTCGTCGGTGAAGAGAGCGAGCGCCTGGTTGGCGGTGAGCGACTCTTCCGGCCAGAAACCGGCCCGATCTCGAGCTGCCGCCATACCGGCGAAGGGGCTCGGTGATTCCACTGGCGCGTCCGAACCACCTGCCAGATGGATTCCATCCCGTGCCATCGTCGCAAATCGGTACGTGCACGCCGCCCGGCGTGTGCCGAGGCGTTGTTCCAGCCAGGGTCCATCGGATGGTACGAACGCCGGCTGGATACACGCGCCAACGCCGGTTTCTGCCATGCGCCGCAGGTCGTTCCCTTGCAACATCGAAGCATGCTCCATGCGAAGTCGAGATGGATCGGCACCTTGGTCGATGAGCGATTCGAACACGTCGAGGACGTGGGATGTGGCACGATCGCCGATCGCGTGGATGGCAACGGATCCGTCGAGAGCAAGCGCTGCGTGAGCTCGCTCCAGTGTCTCGGAACGGTTCAGCATGAGGAGAGTGCCGGAGTCTTTCGGCCGGTCTGCATACGGGGCCTGTAGCGCCGCCGTGTGCCCTCCGAGGCTTCCGTCTGCAAACTCTTTGGCGCCTCCGAAACGCAGGCGGGATGAGGTCCTGTCGATCTGACGTGCTGCCGTCTCGAGATCCTTCGATGTGGGGGCAATCACAAAGGCGCAAACACGCAGGGGGAGGTCTGAAGCGATGTCGGCGAGTATCTCGAGTTCGTTTCCCGACGTCCAGACGCCGCCGGAGACGTCGACGATCCCGCCGAGCGATGTGAGCCCGAGACGAGCAAGATGGCGCATCGTTTCGAGAAGGGCACTCGTGTCGACGGGAGGCATCTTCAGAACCGACGCCACGAGCCCGATCGCCGCCTCCCGCAAGACCCCGTTTGGATTCCCGTCTGTGTCACGATCGAAAGAGCCTCCGACAGGATTTGAGGCGTCCGGTCCTATCCCTGCCGCCTCGAGCGCTGCGGTATTCACCACCGCGATGTGGCCGCAGACTCGAGCGAGAAACACCGGACGCTCTGCGATCACGGTGTCCAGGTCGTGCCTGGTCGGTAGGCGCCGATCGGAGAAGCGTTCCTCGTCGAGGCGGTTTCCGATCAGTGCCCAACCGCCGTCAAGGTGGGCGTCGGCGTCTGCGAGTACCGACAACAACGTCGAGATATCCGGGACTCCGTCGAGGAGGAGGCCTCCTTTGGCGGATGCGTAGCCGACAGGATGGATGTGGGCGTCATGGAGGCCTGGGAGGAGCGCTCCGCCGGAGAAGTGCTCCTCCGGGATGTCTCTCGATCGCAATCGGTCGGCTTGGCCGAGTTCGACGACCTTTCCTTCGTGGACGAGAACGGCATCCCCGGAGACCCCGCGCGCCGTTCGAACCAGATCGGCCACGAAGAGACGCATCAGTGTGGGAATTCCCACACGAGTTCGCTCATCGGCTTCCTGCCGGCATATGCGCGCCGAGATCGTGAGACTCGTTCACGCTCCGCGTCTTCGTAGCCGAAGGCGATCGCGTACCGGCAGACATGGCCGTCGGGTAGGTGGAGGGTACGGCGGCTGCATTCGCCGTCGTGCAGCGTTACCGGGCACGACGCAATTCCCAGGGCTGCGGCGGCCAGCATCATGTTCTGTGCCACCCGCCCGATATCGAACTCGTAGCCGTCCGGGAGTCGAATCAGCGCTATGCCAAAGGTTGCGTTGCGGAGGGGTGTCGTGTAGTTGCCGCACGCCGAGATCGCCTCGCGCGCGGCTTCATCCCGCAGTGGGACGAACGCCCAGCGCTGTGTGTTCTTGGCGCTGCCCGTCCAGCGACCCGCCTCGAGGATGCGATCTATGTCCTGATCGGGGATGGGGTCTGTGGTGAATTGTCGGACGGCTCTGAGTCCCGTGATCAGTGCATATGGGTTCGTGAGATGAGCCATGTGCGCAAACTCCTCATTGCTGGCTTACGAAACGGAATCTACCCTCGGTCCGGAGAGCGACGCGTCGATGAGCGTGCGCCATTCGGCATGCATGGCTGCATTGGATGCGATGAAGTGGGCGTCCAACGGGGTGGAGGGGTCCCCGGTTCTGTTCGTCACGACGCCACCCGCCTCTCGCACGAGGAGAAGTCCTGCGGCGACATCCCACGGGGCGAGGTCCAGTTCCCAGAACGCGTCGTATCGACCTGCAGCGAGCCATGTGAGGTCCAGTGATGCGGTCCCCATGCGCCGAAGCCCTTGGATACGGGCCAGCACGGCGCCGAGTGTTCGTGCATATTCGTCTGCGCGTTCACGACGATCGTATGGAAAACCCGTTGCGACGATGGCTTTGTCGAGTGTCTTCGTGGGCGACACCGTGAGACGCCGATCGTTCAGCCACGCTCCGCCTCCCGCCATGGCGTGGAATACCTCTTGCCGAAACACGTCGAGAACGACACCGACCAGGGGCCGCCCACCTTCATAGAGAGCGACGGAGACGGCGACATGCGGCACGCCGTGCACGAAGTTTACGGTGCCGTCGAGCGGATCGACGATCCACATCCGCTCGGTATTCTCGAGGTCGCCACCTTCTTCCTCGCCGAGGAACGCGTCGCCGGGCCGTTCCCGGGACACGAGCGTCCGAATACGTTCCTCGGATTCTCGATCTGCGGCCGTGACCGGATTGACCTTGCCTTTGTAGTCGACCGACGTCAGGTGTCCGAAGAGACGTCGGATCGCCGACGCCCCTTCGCTCGCCGCCGCTCGCGCAAGTTGGAGATCGTTCATGGTCGTGGACTCTAGGAGCCCGTCGGCCGATGCATGGCATGGGTTTCGAAGACCCTGGGTCACCAGGCACGTGTCGTCGTTTCGTCAGAGGAGCGACGTCCGCTCCGGGGTCTTGCGGCGACGCAGGTCACGGTACCCGATACGAAGTACCGGGTACCGTGGGCGAAGCGGGCCTGTGTGTCGCCTCCTGCAGCCGATCCAGGGGTCGTGACCCCTGCCGGGGGCAGGTCGGCCCTGTGGATCGTTACCGGCTCTCGTACGCGAAGAGCCCTGCCTCGATCGTGTCGATTGCTTGATCCAGCTCCTCGATCGTGGTGATGAGCGGGGGGATGAATCTGATCACGTTTCCATCGGGGCCGCACGAGATGATGATCAGTTCATGCTCCAACCCGAACCGTGCGAGGAACTGCATCGCTTCCGCGTCGGGCTCTCTGGTGTCACGATCCTTGACCAACTCGACACCGATCATCAAACCGAGTCCGCGCACATCACCGATCGTGGGATGTTCTATCTGCGCCTTACGGAAACGTTCGAATGCGTGAGCAGAGAGATCTCGAGCATGCGGGAGGAGACCCTCCATGACCTCGAGGCCGGCCACCGATGCGGCACATGCCACCGGATTCCCACCGAAGGTCGTACCGTGAGCGCCGACGGGCCATGCGTTCATGACTTCCCGAGAAGCTCCGTACGCCGAGAGCGGCATTCCGTTTGCGATGCCCTTGCCGAGCACGATGATGTCGGGATCGATCCCGAAATGCTCAGAGGCGAACCAGTTCGCCGTGCGGCCGAAACCTGTCTGGACTTCGTCGAACACCAGCATGATGCCGTGCTCGTCTGCCATCTCTCGGAGTGCTCGGAGGAAGGGCTCGGGAGCGGGGTAGTAGCCACCTTCTCCTTGCACGGGCTCGACGAGGAACGCGGCGATGGTCTTCGGGAGGACCTCGTGCTTGAACATTCTCTGCAGTTCGTCCAAGGAGAGTTTCGTCGCCTCCTCCTCGGTCATTCCCCAGCGATAAGGGTGTGGAAACGGGGCGACCCACACCGAACCGAGGATCGGGTGATAGCCGTCCCGATACTTCGCGTTCGAGGTCGTATAGGAGACCGATCCCATCGTTCGACCGTGGAACGCGCCCCGAAACACGACTACACCCTGACGTTTCGTCGTGTACTTGGCGAGTTTGACCGCGGCTTCGACGGCTTCGGCGCCTGAGTTCGCGAAACCGAACATCTCGATGCCATCGGGGGTGATCTCACGAAGTCGTTCCGCTGCGCGGACGATGGAGTCATATCGAAAAACGCAGCCGGCGTGGGTCAGCTTGTCAAGTTGCTCTTTGGCGGCTGCCACGATGACCGGATGGCTATGCCCGAGATTGGCGACGGCGGTTCCGCACGCGAAGTCGGCATAGCGGTTGCCGTCGGTGTCGTATACCCAGAGGCCCTCGGCGTGGTCTGCGTGGATGTCGGTGTCAAAGGCGAGGACGGGGGCGACGGAAGAGGCGAAACGGTCGAGAAAGTCGTTCATTGAGGTTCCTTTCAGCAGTGGCAGCGGATCTGGAGAGGATCGCTACAAAGGAACGGCAAACAGCGCGGCCCTTGCGAGACGCGGAGTGTACGCACGCAGATCCACGGTTGCCATGGGCTCATTGTGCCACAGGACGCAAACGACCGCAGGGCTATTACGTGTTGGTCGGGTAGGGGGCCGACGTCATGGTGACGGTATCCAGGCGACCTGATCCGGGGCGGCGATGTCGATGACTACCCGTCCGCGTCCTCGGGTCGAGATCGCTTCGAGCCGTCCGGCGATGTTCGCGAGCAACCACGATCCGTCAGGGGAGAAGCCAAGGACCGTCCCGTCGAATGCATCCGTGACGCAGGCGACGATTCCAGAACACGTGGACAGTCCCATTCCCGGATCGGCCATGATGAGCGTGAGTGCGCCGTCGGGAGAGTGCATCTCGACGGCGAAGGTTTGAGCGTCGTCGGCCGGGACGATACGACCCGAGGTTATCTGTAGGTCTTGCGGGTTGGTGTAGATCAACGAGAAGGGAGTTGCGTTGGACATCGGAGCATTGGGAAGCACGATGTCGCGCAGGAGTTCGGAGTCGCCGGGGATCCAGAGCACGGCAGGCACTCCGATCTGTTGCTGAACGAGGACCAGCAGGTCCGAACGGACTCCGACCGCGGCGAGCAATCCACGGACACCCGGGAGATCCGAAGCGTGGATGAGGACCTCGGGGTCTTCACCCTCTGGAGGCACCGTGAGGATCGACGAGGAGGTTTGCGAAACGGCGAATGGCACCGTGCCGACGACACCGAGTGAGGATCCCGAGAGCACCGTTGTGAGTCCTGCGGGACCGGCGCGAAGGATCTCTCGGTTATCGGTCTCGAGGAGAACGCCGAGATCAGCATTATTGACGATCGCGGTGACGGTTGCGGCGCCTGCAGGCAGGGAGCCGAGCGTTCGCTCCGTCGTGCCCGTTGTGTCGAGGAGCAGGACGTCGACGGTGTCGAGCCCGAACGCTGCCGTACGCAACAACGGCGTCGCGGGATCGACGGAGAACGCGGCCTGAATGGATGTGGTGGTCCCTGTGTCCGCCGGGTCGATGAGGTGCAGGCCATCCGGGTCGCGGCGGAACAACACCGAGTCTCGCAGTTCGAAGAGTGGCCCGGTATCGACGAGCGGCGTCGAGGTCGGGACCAGCGCAGGATCGTAGACTCGTAGGCGATCGCCGGGCTCGGCGGCCGTGTCACTGATGAGCGTTTCTGTGAATCGGGGTCCGACGGGGTGCGCATAGGTTCCGGTTTCGTCGGCCCAGTAGAGGGCGGTTCCGTCACCGGACCATGTGAACGGGGAGTTCGCGGGTGCGAGCAGGTGGGGGATGGGCTCCATGAGGTTGAGCAGCCAGATGCCGGAGCCTTCGCCGGTGATCGTTGCGTCGACGGCGAGATACTTCGCGTCGGGGCTAAGTACCCCAATACGGATGTCCGAGATGGCAGTCCGAGGAAGGATGTGGAAACCTCCGTTTATCCTGAGGCCCTCCTCATCTTCGCCTACCGCAGCAAGTCGGCTCACCGCGATCAGGCGACCGGCCGTTGGGCCTTGGAGGAGTGGTCCTTCCACCGACCAGACGTAGTAGGACTGCTCGGACAGACCGAGACCCAAAGCCATCGAATCGGCCGACCAGTGCAGGGATGCTGCGCGCGGTGGACTGGGGTAGGAAACCCGGTCGAGCTCGAGCGAAGCTCCGGTCTCGAGATCCCAAACCGTGGGGTGACCGTCGAGGTCGACCGTCGCGAGCAGCCTTCCGTTGGGGGAGAGTGCCGCGTCGAGGAGATCGGCAGGAACGGGGATCGGCAAGGGCGTGTGGCCTCCATCGGGGGTGACTCGCACATAGGCTTCGTCGGTGACGGTCAGCAGCGACCCGTCCGGCAATACGTCGAAGGCCGGTTCCAGGAAGGGGAACGTTCCTGTGAGAGTCTCCGGCGGCGTATCGGGCTTCAGTAAACCCAACCAGGTTCCGGCGGCGGGCTCGTACGCGGGTCGGTCGGCGCCGGGCCTGGGGATCGTGGTTGTCGTTGTCGTGATGACCGGTGGGGCGGTCGGTGCCGTCACGCGTTGGAAGCCGGATGGAATGGTGAGGATGGACAGGACTACTCCCAGTCCCACCACGGTGGCGGCGACCACCCAAGGCTTGATCGAGGGCCGCTGTTCCGTGGACTCCGGAAGAGGCGCCATGGAGGGTGGCATGTCCGATGGTGTATCGAACGTCTCGAGTGAGGAATCATCGGTTCCCTGCGGTTCCTCGGCGGGCGTCCAGGCGGGCCGTCCGCACCTCGGGCAGTCGTTGCCATCAACAGGCGCATCACAGTAGAAGCAGTACCCCATCGGGCACAGAGTACGGTGCACGTGGAGCAAGTGCAGGGGTGGGTCGGCTGCTGCGGGTGGTTCCCCGGGGGAGGGGGTGTTGGCGCCTCACGGCACGATGGGTGTGATTCCGGCGCATGCGAGGACGCATTCCGGGCGCGAAGACGAGGCACTAGGGCTTGCGCTCGAAATGGATATGGCGTGCATCGACGGGTCGGTGGTGGGGATCGTCGTGGAGGACATGGCCCTCATCGGTGGTCGACATGGGATGTCCATAGGCGATACTCAGAGATTCTGCCGTCAGTACCTCATCAGGTGTGCCGGAGGCCACGACGCGACCTGCGAGCAGGATCACGTGGTCCGCCATGTCTGCCTCATCGAGAGAATGAGTCGTGCCGATCACGGTGTTGCCGGCCGCCCTTTCGGCTTCGATGGCCTCCAGGATGTACTCGCGCGAAACGAGGTCGAGGCCGGTAATGGGTTCGTCGAGCAGGAGCAGCGAAGCCTCCTGGGCAAGTCCCTGGGCGACAAAGACCCGCTGACGCTGGCCGCCGGAGAGTTCAGACAGGTGCCGATCCGCCAGATCGCGGATACCGAGACGTTCCATGGCGCGTTGACAGGCCAAACGATCTCGTGGCTGGAAGCGGTGGAAGAACCCGAGTTGTGCATACCTGCCCATCCCCACGGCTTCGTGAACGGTGATTGGGGTGAGCTCGTTCAGTTTTGTCGACTGGAGCACGTAGGCGATGCCGGCCGGCCCGAGCGACGGCATGATCAACGAACCGGAGGTCGGTTCGATGAGGCCGGCGATAGCGCCGAGAAGGGTTGACTTGCCCGCACCGTTGGGTCCGATGATGGCGGTAACCGAGCCCGCAGGTATCTCGAAGCTCGACGAAACCAGCGCCGTCCGGTCCCCGTAGGAGAGTTCGAGGTTCTCCGCGCGAATCAGTGTTTTGCCTGGCATGCCTTACAGATCCCTTCCAGTTCGAGGCGGTGACCTGTGATGTGGTAGTTCCCGGCATCTGCCAACGAACGGATGAGACGCGAAATGGCACGTTCGAGTTCGGATGGGATGGCGACATCATCGGTGAGGCCACACTCGATGCACACGAAGTGGTGGTGATGCTCACCGGTGACCGCTTCGGCGATCTCGTAGCGGGCGACGCCCTCCGCGTCTCGATACTTGGTGACGAGTTCCGCCGTTTCCAGCGAGAGAAGCGTTCGGTAGAGCGACGATACGGGAACTGCCCGTCCCATTGCAGTGTCCAGCTCCGCGGCGGTGCGGGGCCCTGGTGTCTCCGTGAGCGCCTCGAGAACGAGTCGCCTTGCCTTGGTCAGCCGGACGTTCCGGGCGACGAGTTGTCGCTTCGCCCGTTCGAGAAGGTCTGCTTGCGTCATCACGCCAAGATGATACCATTCCCTCATGAAAATGAGAACCGTTACCATAATGATGGTGGCACTTTCCCTCTTCGGAAGTGCCTGCAGCAGTTCGCCGGTGGATGATCGACCGATCGTGGTGGCCACGACCACAATCCTCGGTGATATCGTCCGCGAGATCGCGGGCGACGAGTTGAATGTACAGGTCCTCATGCCGGTCGGAGTGGACCCTCACGAGTTCAGCGCGTCGGCCAAGCAGGTCGCGCAGATGGAGTCCGCGGTCCTCGTGGTGGCCAATGGCCTCGGCCTCGAGGAGGGTCTCACATCGGTCCTCGACGCCGTGATGGCCGACGGAGTGCCGGTGCTGAAGGTGGGGGATGTGGTGACGCCGCGGTATTTCGAGAACGGACGACCCGATCCCCACATCTGGTTCGATCCGGAGCGGATGGCCGTTGTCGCCCGCAAGATCGCCGATCGCCTCGCGCAGGTTGACGATGGTTTGTCACCTGCCGACTGGTCGAGTCGTGGAGGCGCCTACGCGGCTCGGATTCTGGACACCGAAGCGGAAATGGAGCGACGCTTTGGGCAGATCAGCCCCGAGCGCCGCAAGCTGGTGACTTCGCACATGGCGTTCGGCTACCTCGCCGATCGTTTCGGTTTCGAGGTTGTTGGCGTTGTCATCCCGGGCGGTGGCACACTTGGCGAAACGAGCGCATCCGCGCTCGGATCTCTTGCAGAGACCATCGTTGCCGAGGACGTGCCCGCGATTTTCGTCGAGACCACGGTGTCTCCTCGGCTCTCTGAAACGCTGGCTGCGGAGACAGGTCGCGACGTGAAGATCGTTACCCTCTATACGGGCTCGCTTGGTGCCCCTGGATCGGGAGCGGATACGTACCTGGGGCTTCTGCTCACCGATACGGAGCGAATCGTCGACGCCTTGAAGGAGGGCTAGTGGCAACGTCGAGGGATGGAGAGGATCCCAGGACGAGTTGTGCGAGGGGCCACTGAGCGTGGACTGGCTCATCGATCCGTTCCGTCTGGAGTTCATGCAGCGGGCGTTGCTGGCAGGATTCCTCGTGGCGGCAGTGACGTCGGTTGTCGGTACCTGGGTCGTCCTGCGGGGCCTTGCCTTCATGGGCGACGCACTTGCCCACGGAGTGTTGCCCGGGATCGCTCTCGCGGTGTTGATCGGATTCAGTCAGCTGCTTGGCGCAATCGTATCTGCGCTCGTGATGGTGTGGGGTATCGGTGTGATCCATCGCAGGGCGAGACTTTCGGAGGACACGGGGATCGGTCTGCTGTTCGTGGGGATGTTGGCCCTTGGCGTGGTGATCATCTCCCGCACATCCTCCTACGCGGGAAGTTTGACAGGGATCCTCTTCGGTGATGCGCTGGGCGTGACGAGGGGCGACCTCTGGGTTCTGGGCGCCGGGTTGGTCGTGACGGTGATCATCGCTCTGGCCTTCTACCGACCGTTTCTCGCCCTGTCGTTCAACGAAGACAAGGCCGCCGTGCTTGGAATGCGGCCCCGTCTCGCTCACGCCGTCATGCTCGCGCTCGTGACCCTGGCTGTCGTCATCGCATTCAGAACGGTGGGAACCCTGCTGGTCTTCGGCCTCTTGATCGCTCCACCGGCAACTGCGGCGCTGATCACGCGGCGCGTGCCGACGATGATGGTGATGGCCGTCGGGCTAGGCCTGCTCTCGGTGGCGGGCGGGCTCCTCACGAGCTTCTACGCGAACACGGCCGCCGGGGCGACGATGGCGGGACTCTCTGTGGCGTTGTTCTTCCTCGTGCTCATGTCGAGAGATCTCGTGACGCGCCATCACGCGTAATCGAGATGTTCCGGCAGGCATCTACCATGAATGTTCATGGCCAGGCATCGAGTATCGACGAAACGCCCTGAAGTCGTGCGGGCTCTGCTGGCGGCTGCAATCGTGTTCGGCGTCGTCCTGTTCGCCTTTGTCACAGTATCGGGTGTCCGCGCCTTTCAGGCCTATCGGAGCGTTGAGCGCGAGCCGTTTGCCGAAGCGACCAAGGTGCGGCAAGGAATCGCAGGCATGACGGACGAGCAGCGATCCGAGATTCGGCAGGAGGCCTCGGTCGCTCAGAAGACCGCTCAGAAGACCGGTCAGGAGGCCAGTCGCGCCATTCCGCTCCTCGATCGGGATCTGCTCGCGATCGTGGCGGCACAGCGGAACGGCCGTCAACCCTATTTCGTTCCCTTCACCGTCCCGGAGGCTACGAGCCCCGCGCTTCCGGACGGCATGTTCGCGTCGTACCTGTTGGTGGGTCAGGAGGGGCCTCGCGCCGACTCGATGATCTTCATCCTCCTTCCTTCCGACGGGTCTGCTCCGATCATGACGTCCCTTCCTCGGGACCTCTACGTGAAGAATCCCTGTACGGATGAGTACGCCCGACTCAACACGGGTCTCGGCGGGTGCAAAGGTTTTGCGGGTGGCGCCGAGTTGCTGTCATTGATGGTGCAGGACTACACGGGCATCGAAGTGGACCATTTCGCCCGGATCGACTTCGGCGGGTTCGCCGCCGTCATCGATGCGCTGGGAGGGGTGGACGTGTGTCTCGACAATCCCGTTCGAGACTGGAGGTCGAAGCTCGACCTTCCGGCAGGATGCTCACATATCGGTGGCGATCAGGCGCTTGCGTGGGTGCGAACGCGACATACCGAGGAGTATGTCGATGGCGCGTGGCGGCCCGTGCGGGGCGCAAGTGATTTCACCCGCGAGCGGCATCAGCAGGAGATGCTGTTCAAGGTCGCCGACCGGCTCGCCTCGTTCGGCTCGCTGTCGGCGTTCTCCAATGTGGCGGACCAGGTGGCGGGAATGATCCATCTCGATTCGCGATTCGCATTCGGCGATGCGGTGAGTCTCGCTTGGAGCTTCCGTGGGATCAGTTCGTCACAGGTCAAGCGTGTCCGCGTGTCGGTGAAGGATTACGTCACCGATCGGGGTGCGTGGGTGCTGCTTCCGACGGCGACGTTCAACGAGGCCTTGGCGAAGGTCTATCCGCCGGCAAAGCGCTGATCGAGCACGAAACCGCTCGGCCATTGGTTCTCGGTCATCGGTGATCAGTTTTCAGTCATCAGTGGTCGACGCGGTGGCCTTCTTGTTGGGAACGCTTCGACGGCCGACGACTGACGACTGACGACTGACGACTGACGGAGGCGGTCTCGCCTACACGATCTCCACGGTTGTTTCCACCGGCACGTTTCCGCGAATGGCGTGAGATACCGAGCACATCTCCTCGTGGCTCTTGTGCACCGCATCGGTGGCCTCCTGTTCGGTTATGCCGTGGCCACCGACTCGGTAGTGCATGCGGAAACGCTGGAACTTCCACGGAGGATCCGGTTGCTTCGTGTAGCGAACGGTGATTGTGAACTCGTCGACCCGATCGGTGCCGAGCAGGTTCAAGACGTCGATGCCCGAACAACCGGCCAGGGCCATCGGCAGGAGGTCGGAGGGGCGAACGCCCAACGTCGCCTCTCCATCGATGTCGACGGGCATGTCATCCCGGTCGACGGCATCGAAGCGATGGTCGCCCCCCCACGTGAGAGATACGGAAGCCACTTCAGTTCCTTTCGTAACTGTTTCGAATGATGGCAGATGTCGATGGACACCCGGTTGGAGGTAGTGCATGACTGGTAGAACGTGGGACACGAGGGCGGCCGCCCGTTGTCCTCGATCCCGGACAGGACTAAGTTGGACGTTGCTTGACATGTTCCGTCGAGCGACATCTAATGGAGGAGAGAGCATGAGACGCCGATTCTGGGTCGTTGCGTTGTTTGCCGTGTTGGCCATGGTGGCTGCTGCTTGCGGTGGCGGCGCGACGACAACGACGACGGCTGCCCCGGCAACGACGGCTGCCACGACGACAACCGCCCCGACGACAACGACGACGGCTGCCACGACGACGACCGAGGCACCTCCGAGCCCCAAGACGATCATCATCGGCACGACCGACACGATTGCCGAGTTCGACTCGGCAGATGCGTACTCGGTGCGTGACTGGGAGATCATTCGTAATACCGGTGTGGGTCTGTTGACCTTTGCCCCCGGTACGACGGATCTGGTGCCCGGCATCGCCAAGAGCTACGACGTCAGTGATGACGGAAAGACCTATACGTTCCATCTTCGTGACGATGTGAAGTTCGGCGATGGTTTGGCCCTGACGGCGCCGATGTATGTTGACCACATCCACCGGATGCTGACCCTCGACGGGTCGGGCGGTGTCGGCGGCGCGCTCGGTACGCCGTACATCGATACGGTGAGTGCACCGGATGATTTGACCGTGGTCTTCCAGCTGAAGGACGCGTTCGGCTACTTCCCGCAGATCGTTGCGGGTGCGCCGTACATCCCGATGGATCCGAACCAGTTCCCCCAGGACGCTCTCGTCGAGTTCCCGGACCCGCCGTTCTATGGCGTAGGTCCGTGGACGGTCACCGACTACACGATCGGTGAGCAGATGGTCCTCGAGCCCAATGAGTTCTACTTCGGCGACAAGCCGAAGGTGGACCGGATCATCATCAAGGACTACTCGGATGCCCAGACCATGGCGCTGGCGCTGCAGAACCACGAGATCGACATCGCGTGGCGCACGATTGCGCAGCCCGACCTTCTCGAGCAGCTCAAGGGCGTGGACGGCCTGACGGTCGCCACCGTGCCTGGTGGTTCCATCCGCTATCTGATCATCAACCACGCTCTGTCGCCGACCGACGACTCCAACGTGCGCAAGGCGCTGGCATACGCGCTCGACCGTGACGACATCGTCGACCGGGTATCCGGTGGGACGTGGGAGCCGCTGTACTCGATGGACCCGCCAGGGTTCCTCGGTGCAACGGAGGCGTTCGACACGATGTACGGGTCGCCGAATCTCGACAAGGCGAAGGAAGCGTTGAAGGCCGCCGGCTACAGCGAATCGAACAAGCTGGAGCTGCAGTTGAGCTTCCCGCCACAGCACTACGGTGGCACGGTGAGCGACACGATGCAGGTTCTGAAGGAGCAGTTCGAAGCGACCGGCATGATCAACGTCACGTTGAACTCGCAGGAGTGGAGCACGTATATCGGTGCCGTGATCGGCGGAGCCGACTACACCGTCTCGCTGCTCGGTTGGTTCTTCGACTATCCGGATCCGAGCAACTACCTGGAGCCGTTCGTACTCAATGGTGGACTTGGCACGATGGTGACCGATCCCGATACGGGTGAGGCATTGAGTGATGAGGCCGCGAACCTCGTCGACCTGCTGAAGCAGGCTGCGACGAGCACGGATCAGGCGAAGCGCGCCGACCTCTACGGGCAGGCACAGGATGTGTATGCAGACCTGGTCGTGACGATCCCGATGTGGTTCGAGGCGGAGCACGTGATCTATTGGGACAACATCTCTGGCTCGGCGACCGACGCGAACCCGCAGTCGCTGAACATCGGACCTTCGTTCGATCTGAACTACGCGCTGCTGGATATCACCGGCTAGTCGCTTTCAAGCTGAGGAAGGGGCGGGCCTTCGGGCCCGCCCCTTCTCTTGTCGTTGTGGGACCTGCACAGGCGGCCAATCCGAGGATCGGAAGGGCGCCAGAGGGCGACCGTGGCGCGACGGGGGTAAACGCGGAGTAATCTGACGCTCCTTGTGCATCCACTAGCGATTCTCTTTCTCATGATCGGCATCCCTGCCGGGATCGCTCTTCTGTATGTTTTCGTGCGCGGGAGCGCAGGGCTGCGGCGCTATGTGATCACTCGTGTGCTGCTGACGATCCCGATGATCTTCATCCTCGCATCGCTCGTGTTCCTCGTCCTGCGGGCGATTCCGGGTGATCCGGTGACGTCCAGCCTTGGGCCGAAAGGCAGCCCCGAACTCAAGCAACGGCTGAGGACGGAACTCGGCCTGGAAGATCCGATGATCGTGCAGTACGGAAGGTTCCTGGGAGAGGTCGTCACCTTGGACTTCGGACGGTCACTCGTCGGGGGACGGCGGCGCATCGTGGACGAGATGGGTGAGCGGTTTCCCGCGACGTTGGAGCTGATCGTCCCTGCCGCGTTGATGGCGCTGCTCCTGGGTATCGTTCCGGGGACCTTCGCGGCGTCGCGTCGAAGACGGACAGCCGACTACTCACTGCGCCTGTACAGCGTCATCGTGTATTCCATGCCGATCTTCTGGCTGGGTCTGCTGCTTCAGTTGCTGTTCGCCGTCCATCTGGGCTGGGTTCCGGTCGCAGGGCGCATTGACGCCGTTGTGGGGACGACTGTCCATCGAACTACCAATATTCTCCTGATCGACACCCTGTTGACGGGGAATTGGCCTGCTTTCTGGAGTGTCGTGCATCACCTCATCCTTCCGGTGATCACGCTCGGATTGATCCTGTCGGGAGTCTTTCTCCGACTCACCCGCATCAACGTCATCGAGACGTTGCAGCAGGACTACATCACCGCAGCCCGCGCTCGAGGTGTCAAAGAATGGGTCGTCGTCTATCGACACGCGTTGAAGAACGCGATGATCCCGGTGATCACGCTGATCGGACTGCAGGTGGCCATCCTGCTGGCAGGTGCGGTGCTGACCGAGACGGTGTTCTCATGGCCGGGAATGGGGCGGTATCTCGTGGAAAGGATCTCGGTTCGTGACTACACCGCCGTCCAGAGTGTGATCACGATGTTCGCGATCTTTGTGGCGCTCATCAGCCTTGCCGTGGACATCGTCTACTCGCTGCTCGACCCGAGGGTGCGGTACTGATGGCGAATCCGCAGACCCGCGAAGAGGTACCCCAGTGGGAGCAGGACCTTGCCAAGGTCGGCTGGGTCCGCAGGGCAATCCAGGCACGCCGTTGGTACAAGGCCGACTGGTGGTTCGTCACGATCAGCATGGTCCTCGTGTTGTTCTTCCTCATGTTGGCGATCGCCCCGGGAGCGTTCGCCGCCCATGATCCTCGGGAGCAGGTCGGACCCCGACTCCTCGCACCCGGTGAGGCACCCGACGTCGAGGCGCTTGTCGTGCCCGTGGATTCGGGCATCGCCACACTCAGTGACCTCGCAGGTGTCGGCAGAGTCTCCGTTGGAGTCGTCAAGGGCACGCCTTCGAGCCAGACGGTTCGTGATGAGGCAGCCCGCATCACCGACGAGATGAAGGCGAAGGGAAGCGACGATACGATCCGGCTGAGGGTGAAGCGCTATGAGACCGTGGAAGAGACGCTCGCGGCATTGGCCGCCGGTGACATCGGCTTCGCCGTGCTTTCCTCGAAAGCCGCATCGGCGATCATCGATCAGTATCCCGGACTGGTCGTGGACGGACCGGTGGCCGGAGAAGGAATCTCGACGAGTGGCAGTTTCCCGCTCGGAACGAACCAGCTCGGTCAGGACGTTCTCAGCCGGCTGATCTGGGGGACGCGAGTTGCCTTTCTCATCGGATTCGCGGCGGCACTCATGTCGCTGATCATCGGGCTCCCACTCGGGTTGATTGCCGGGTTCGCGGGCGGATGGCTGGATCGCACGATGAGTGTGATCATGGACAGCCTCTACGCGTTCCCGGGGCTGATCCTCGCCATCGCGATCACGGCGGTACTCGGTCCTTCGATCATCAACGTGATCGTTGCCATCGGCGTCGTGTATGTTCCGACCTACTACCGGATCGTGCGCGGGCAGACGCTGTCGGTGAAAGAAGAGATGTATGTGGAGGCAGCTCGCAGCATCGGCGCCACGCGCGGCTCGATCTTGCGCAGCTATGTCTTCCCGAACGTCATTCCATCGGTGGCCATCATCTTCTCGGTCAACGTCGCCGATGCCATCCTCACCGGTGCAGGCCTGAGCTTCCTTGGTCTCGGCCTTCCACCGGACACGCCGGACTGGGGCATCGATCTGGCTCGCGGTCAGGAGAACATCCAGAACGCGTGGTGGATGATCACCTTCCCCGGTCTCGCCGTGATGTCCGTCGTGCTCGCCTTCACCATGATGGGTGAGGGCCTCATGGAGATCTTCAACCCGAAACTGAGGGATCGATGATGGGAGACATCCTCTACTCGATACGCGACCTCACCGTGGAGTACGCGACCCGCTCCGGTTATGTGCACGCTGTCGACCAGGTCTCGTTCGACATCCGCAGAACCGAGATCCTGGGTCTCGTCGGCGAGTCCGGTTGCGGCAAGTCCACGTTGGGCAAGGCGCTCATGCGAATGATCCGACCTCCGGGTCGGATCGACGGCGGGGAGCTGTGGTTCGACGGCGTCGACCTCATGACGCTGTCGGAAAGGCAGATGCAGTCTGTCCGCGGTGCCGATATCGGCATGGTGTTCCAGGATCCCATGACGTCGCTGAACCCGGTCCAGAGGGTGATCGAGCATCTCACCGAGACCATCCGAACCCATGAGCGGGGTGTCTCGGAGCTTGCGGCGAGAGCGAGATCCGAGGAACTGGTCGAGAAGCTCGGGATCAGGCGGGAGCGTCTTACCGACTACCCCCACCAGCTCTCCGGAGGAATGCGGCAGCGGGTCATGATCTCACTGGCGCTTGCCCTGCGAGCAAAACTGGTGATCGCCGACGAGCCGACGACCTCTCTCGACGTCATCGTCGAGGCGAAATTCCTGGATCTGCTTCGGGAGCTTCGTGAGGAGTTCGACCTGACGATCCTGCTGATCACGCACAACATCGGCGTCGTCGCCGAAGTCGCCGACCGTGTCGCCGTCATGTATGCGGGCCGGATGGCGGAGATCGGTGACGTGTATGGAGTGTTCGAGAAACCGAAGCATCCGTACACCGATGGTCTGCTCCAGTCGGTGCCGAACATCAATCTGGCCGAACACGACCTCTACAAGATGGAGGGTTCCCCACCGAACCTGCTCCATCCTCCGTCCGGATGCCCGTTCCATCCTCGCTGTCCGAAGGCGATGGATATCTGCGCAGTCGAGGTGCCGGTGTTCCACGAAGTGGTTCCGGGACAGGCAACCGCATGCTGGCTCTATGAAGACGCCACCGAGGGGGCTGCGCGTGGCTGAGAATCTCGTCGAGGTTGTCGACCTCAAGAAGTGGTTCCCCGTCGCGCAGGGGTTTGTGGCGGGGCTGACCGGTGCTCCCCGTCGGTATGTGCGAGCCGTCGATGGGGTCACGTTCGAAATCCGCAAGGGAGAGGTATTCGGCCTCGCCGGCGAATCCGGCTCGGGAAAGTCCACCGTCGGCAGATTGGTGCTTCGGCTGCTCGAGCCGACCGACGGGAAGGTCGTGTTCGATGGCGTCGAGTTGGGTTCACTGTCTCGTGAAGAAATGCGGAAGCTTCGGCACCGCATGCAGGTCGTCTTCCAGGATCCGCTGGCGTCACTGAACCCCCGGATGACGATCGGCGAGGCCATCGAACATCCTGCAAAGATCCATATGCCCCATCTGAGTGCGGAGGAGCGCCACGCGCTCGTCCTTCGGATGCTCGACCAGGTGGGGATGGTGCCTCCGGAGTTCTTCCACTCGAAGTATCCGCATCAGATCAGCGGTGGGCAACGGCAGCGGATCGTGTTCGCGAGGGGAATGATCACCGCACCCGATCTCATCGTGGCCGATGAGCCGATCGCCATGGCGGACGTGAGCGTGCGAGCGCTGCTGCTCGATCTGATGATGGAGCTCAAGGATGAGTTCGACCTCACGTATCTGTTCATCAGTCACGACCTCGCCACCGCGAAGTATGTGTGCAACCGGATTGCCATCATGTATCTCGGCAAGATCGTCGAGATCGGTCCGCTCGAAGAGGTCTACACGAACGCGCAGCATCCCTACACGCGGGCACTGCTCGACGCGGTTCCCGTTCCAGACCCGAAGCACCGGCGCACCGAGCCGCTGCCGGCCGGCGAGATTCCCAACCCGATCGATCCGCCTCCCGGCTGCAATTTCCATCCGCGGTGCAAGATCGCGCAAGCCGGGATCTGTGACGAGATCGACCCGGTCCTCTTGCCGGTCGGCGATGATCCCGAGCATCTCGCCGCCTGCCATCTTCGTACCGGCGAGTATCGGGACCTCGACCCGACGAAGTAGTTCCCGTTCTCGTCAATGCCGGCGTCGGTATGCGACGCTTGTATTGACAGGAATCAGGTCCCGGTTTTCTTGTCAATGCCGGCGTCGGTATGCGACGCTTGTATTGACGAGAAAGGGTGGATGTGCGGATAGGGATCGACCTGGGTGGAACCAAGATCGAGGGGATCGCTCTCGACGACAGAGACCACGAGCTGGTTCGGCGGAGGATCGCGACCCCTGCCGGCGACTATGAGGCGATCGTTCGAGCCGTCGCAGAGCTGGCCCGATCGCTCGAAGAGGCGACCGGATCTCAGGGAACGGTGGGGATCGGGCACCCGGGCGCGATCTCACCTGCCACAGGTCTGGTCAAGAACGCCAACTCCGTCGTGCTCAACGGGCGTCCGCTCGATGAAGACCTCTCGGCAGCTCTCGGTCGGCCGGTCCGTCTCGCCAACGACGCCGACTGCTTCGCGCTGTCCGAGGCGATCGACGGGGCGGCGGTTGGAGCAGACGTCGTGTTTGCAGTGATCCTGGGCACGGGGGTCGGTGGGGGCATTGTGGTACATGGCGCACTGCTGTCCGGTCCGAACGGTATCGCCGGCGAGTGGGGGCACAACCCGTTGCCGTGGCCACGGGCGGATGAACTGCCCGGTCCCGCCTGCTATTGCGGGCTGCACGGCTGTGTGGAGACGTACCTCTCAGGGCCGGCGATGGAGCGCGATTACTCCGAAGGGCGGGAGCTGTCGAGTCGGGAAATCGTTCGGCGGGCCGAGGCCGGAGGCGACAGGGCGATCGCGGTGATGGATCGGTATGTCGACAGGCTCGCGAGGTCGCTCGCCGTTGTGATCAACATCGTCGATCCGAACGTCGTCGTCTTGGGTGGTGGCATGTCCAACATCGATGTTCTCTATGAACGGATTCCACAGATGTGGGACAGGTACGTGTTCAGCGACCGGGTCGATACCCGGTTGGTGAAGGCGCTCCACGGTGACTCGAGCGGAGTGCGTGGTGCTGCACGGCTCTGGCCCGGGTAGTCGGGTCACGGCTGTAGCCTCCTCCGAGCGATGAGGATCGGTACGACACGTTTCCAGAAGACAGCATTTGCATTTGGCGGCCTCGCGGCCCTCGGCGCGCTTCTGCTCGTCACGGGCGGGTTGTCGGGAGCCCATCTGGAGAATCGTGACACGTTCTGCGCGTCTTGCCATTCGCAACCGGAGAGTGTCTACGTCACTCGCAGCCTCGCGGCGAACCCGATCGATCTGGCGAGCTTCCACACCACGAAGCAGGTGCGCTGCATCGACTGTCACTCCGGGCCTGGCGTGATGGGGAGGGCCTCCGCCCTCGCGCTGGGGGTTCGGGACGCAACGCGCTACTTCACGGGTCGTTTCACCCAGCCGGCACCACTGACCAGGGCGATCGCCGACGCGCAGTGCACGAAGTGTCACGGCGATGTGGCGAACGGGCAGGACTTCCAGAACCACTTCCACGTGTTCCTCGCCCAGTGGCAGGCACGGAGCCCGAACGCGGCCTCCTGTGTCCGCTGCCACGAGAGTCACATCACCGATGGAGAGGCGCGTATCGGATTCCTCAACGAGGCGCGCACCACCCAGGTCTGTCAGGCTTGTCACTCGTTCGCGGGCGCAGATGACTGAGGTATCTCGAGGACGAGCCCTTCGAGGCGGTCGAAGACGACGCCGGCGTTGCGGAGATGCCGTTCCGGCTCGAAACAGCCGGCGATGCCGTCACCGTCGAGTGGCACATCGAGATCGGTCATGAGCAGGTCGCGCAGATCTCGGTCTTCGTTCCAGGCGCGTACCGCGTCACGCTGGACGATCCGATAGGCGTCGTCGCGCGTGAGGCCGGCGTCCACGAGCGCGAGCAGCACGGACTGACTGAACACGAGGCCGCGTGTTGCGTCGAGGTTCGCCTGCATGCGTTCCGGTTTGACGATCAGACCGTCGACAACCCTTGCGAATGTGGCAAGCATGTAGTCGAGGGTCGTGCACGCATCGGGAAGAATCACCCGTTCGGCGGAGGAGTGGCTGATGTCCCGTTCATGCCAGAGTGAGACGTTCTCCAGGGCCGTTACCGCATAGCCGCGCAACACGCGGGCAAGGCCCGCCATACGTTCGGACAGGATCGGGTTGCGCTTGTGAGGCATCGCCGATGAGCCCTTCTGGCCAGGCTGGAAAGGCTCTTGAACTTCGCCGAGTTCACTTCGCTGCAGGTGGCGGATCTCGGTGGCGAAGCGCTCGATCGAAGATCCCGTGAGAGCGATGGCCTGAATCAGTTCCGCATGGCGGTCCCGGTGGGTTATCTGTGACGATGCGGGTTCGATGCCCAGACCGAGCCTCTCACACACATACGCCTCGATGGCAGGGGGTGCCTGAGCATAGGTGCCGACTGCTCCGCTGATCTTGCCGACGGCAACGGACTCGCGGGCGCGTTGCATCCTGGCGTGGTCTCGCTCGAGTTCGAACGCCCATGTGGCGAGTTTCAAGCCGAATGTCGTGGGTTCGGCCCACATGCCATGGGTTCGGCCCACCATCACCGTGTCTCGGTGTTCGAACGCTCGACGTTTGACGATGTCGAAGAGGGCGGTGATCTTCTCGATCAGGAGGTCCGCTGCATCGCGCAGCACGGTGGCCTGTGCGGTGTCGAGGACATCGGACGAGGTGAGACCGTAGTGGACCCACGAGCCGGCGGGCCCCGACGATGATGCGAGCAGATCGACGAACGCCGCGACGTCGTGGTGTGTGATCTGTTCTCGCTCCTTCCAAGCGACAGGATCGACCGGTGGTGCAGAGCGGACGGCCTGTCCGGCTCCTTCCGGAGCGATACCGGCGTCTTCCCATGCCTCGACGACGAGTGCCTCGACTTCGGTCCACATGGAGAGTTTGTGTGACTCAGACCAGAGTTCCACCATTTCGGGGAGGGAGTATCGGGCGATCATGGGCGTATCTTCGCAGGTCCCCGTCTGCTCCGGCGTGAGGCGGTGGGGCTTCTTGGCGAACTCATGAACGGGCCGTCTAGTGTCGTGGTTCCTGGAGGGAGCAATGCGAACGCTGACAAATGCTCAGGCGCGCAGAATCGCGCTTCACGCGCAAGGGTTTGCCGACCCGGTGCCCAAGGGCAGAGTGGACGTACGGCACTTTCGCAGGGTGATCCGCCGCACCGGAGTCGTACAGCTGGATTCGGTGAACGTGCTCGCGAGGGCTCACTACCTGCCGTTCTTCTCTCGGCTCGGCTCGTATGATCGGGGCACGCTCGACCGGTGGCTGTGGAATAGTGGCGAACTGTTCGAGTACTGGGGGCACGAAGCCTCGCTCCTTCCCATTGACGCCAGGCCCCTGCTTGTGCACCGAATGAACGGCGACACCCACTGGGCGTCGATCGAAAGGCTCGGCCGGGAACGTCCCGACTTCATCGAGCACATCTTGAACGAAGTCCGGACCAGAGGTCCACTGACCGTATCGGACCTCGACGCGCAAGAGCGGAGATCTGACGCGTGGTGGGGATGGCGAGCGGAGAAGCTCGCTCTCGAATGGCTTTTCTTCCGTGGAAGGCTCACCGTCGCCGGTCGGCCCAACTTTTCGCGGTTGTACGACTTACCCGAGCGGGTTCATCCGCAGGCGCTCACGTGGATCGCACCGGCGGTGGAGGATGCCCGAAAGGAGTTGCTTCTGCGTGCCGCAACAGCACACGGGATAGGGACCGCAGCCGACCTGGCCGACTACTACCGGATGCGGCCGGCGGTGGCGAGGCCTCTTCTCGATGACCTGGTGCGGTCCGGTCGGCTGCAGCTCGCCGAGGTGACCGGATGGTCCGGAAACGCGTACGTGCATCCTGACGCGGTCTTGCCCCGTCGCATCGAGGGCGCCGCGCTCGTAGGCCCGTTCGATCCGCTCATCTGGTGCAGGCCCCGTGCGGAGCGACTGTTCGATTTCCGCTACAGGATCGAGATCTATGTACCCGTGGAGAAGCGACAGTTCGGGTACTACGTCCTGCCGTTTCTGCTCGACGGGGAGTTCGTCGGTCGTGTCGATCTCAAGGCCGATCGCAAGAGGAGCGTTCTGATGGCGCGGAGTTCCTATGTGGAAGATGGGCACGATCCGATGAGGGTTGCCCGGGCCATGGCCGGAGAGCTTTGGTCGATGGCCCGATGGCTGGGACTGGGAGAGCTCGAAATCGACCAAAAGGGGGACTTGTCGAGCCTCCTCCGGAAGGAGGCGCAGTGAGCGCGTTCCTCGAAGGCGTCATCGCAGGATACGGCATTGCCATCCCCGTTGGCCCGATTGCGGTGCTGATCATCGGACTCGGTACACGTCGTGGCTTCCCCCGGGCCTTCTTTGCAGGTCTTGGCGCGGCACTGGCCGATCTGATCTACGCAGGCGTTGCGGCGGTCGCCGGGGCTACCGCCGCCGCCCTGCTGATGCCATACGAAGGGGCATTGCGGGTTGCCGGAGGGTTGGTGCTGCTGGTTGTCGCCGTCGCCGCGGCGATGAAGACGTTCCGGCCGGGCTCTGAAAGCGAACGTACGGCTTCGTCTCATGTGCGCGCGCTGACGGGCTTCCTGTCGATCACGTTGATGAACCCGGTAACGCTCACGTACTTTGCCGCCTTGATTCTCGGATCGGCCGGAGGCGTGGCCACGACGGCGACAGGAGCGATGTTGTTCGTCACCGGAGCCTTCCTCGCGTCACTCTCATGGCAGACATCCCTCGCCGTGGCCGGCGCGGTGCTCGGGCATCGTATGTCCGATCGAACACGCGTCGTCACGGGGTTGCTGGGGGCCGGCGTGATCCTGCTGCTGGCGGTTCGGATGCTGTTCGTAGCCTGAGCTGCCACGCTCACCGCACGGTCGTGTGTCGATCCGAGGCCGCGCAACGAAGCGCCTGGTACTCGACAGAGGCCTACTCCACAGGAATCACCTGTGTGCGCTCCGGACCGACCGAGATCCATCGGACGGGAACGTCTGTGCTCTCTTCGATGAACTCGAGATAGGTTCGGGCCTCTTTCGGCAGGTCGTCGATCCGGCGCACCGCCGAGATGTCATTGTGCCAGCCGGGCAGCTCCTGGTAGACGGGAGTGCAGTTGTAGAGCACTCGCTGTTGACGGGGCAGCTCCGTGTAGCGATCTCCGAGCGAGCTGTAGGCAGTGGCAACTTTGAGCGTGTCGAACTCCGAGAGGATGTCCAGTTTCGTGATGAACAGGTCGGTGAGAGAGTTGACTCTGACCGAATACCGCAGTGCTACGAGATCCAGCCAGCCGCATCTGCGCCGCCGCCCGGTCACGGTTCCGTACTCGCCCCCCACCCGGACCATGGTCTCGCCGACCTCATCGTCGAGTTCGGTTGGGAAGGGCCCGGTTCCGACCCTGGAGATGTATGCCTTTGCGACGCCGACGACGCGGTCGATCGCCTTCGGACCGATACCTGAGCCCGTCAGAGCGCCTCCTGCGGACGGATTCGAGGAGGTTACGAACGGGTATGTTCCATGGTCGATGTCGAGCAGTGTGCCCTGGGCACCTTCAAAGAGCACTCTCTTGCCGTCTCGCAGAGCCGACCAGATGAGTAGAGAGGTGTCCGTCACGTATGGCCGGAGACGTTCTGCATACTCGTGGTACTCCTCCGTGATCTGATGCCCGTCGAGGGGGAGCTGGTTATAGACCCGCGTCAGGATCTTGTTCTTCTCTTCAAGCGCAATGTCGAGCTTGTTGCGAAAGATCTTCTCGTCGAAGAGGTCCTGGACTCTGATTCCCTGGCGTGCGTACTTGTCGGTGTACGCGGGCCCGATGCCCTTCTTTGTCGTGCCGATCTTCTGCCGTCCGAGATAGCGCTCTTTGACGGCGTCCAATTTGCGGTGGTAAGGCATGATCACATGGGCATTCGAGGAGAGGCGGAGGCGCGAAGGGTCGACTCCCCGAGACGCGAGCATGTCGATCTCTCCGAGCAGCACACCGGGGTCTACCACGCATCCGGAGGCGATGACCGGTGTGCACATCGGGTTCATGACGCCTGAAGGAACGAGGGAGAGAGCGAAACGTTCCTCGCCCACCACGACGGTATGACCGGCGTTGTTTCCCCCCTGGTATCGCACGACGTAGTCGGCGCCTTCCGAGAAGTAGTCGGTGACTTTTCCCTTGCCTTCATCGCCCCACTGGGCACCGAGAACGATCGTTGCAGTCATGCGCAGATGGTACATCGAGATCGCTCCATGGAGCCTTTCGCCGTTCAGGAACATCCTCCGCCTGTCGATAGGATGGTGTGGATCAGTCGAGGAGGGCTCTGCAATGCCGCGAATCCGCGCCGGCAACATCGCCGAACATAAGGAACTGACGCGAATGCAGATCCTTGGGGCTGCACAGATCCTTTTCCACGATCTCGGGTACCAGGGAACGTCACTCGCCGACATCGCCGCCAAGGTGGGCATCGGGAGGACCACGCTGTACGAGTACTTCACCGACAAGGAGGACCTGGTCGTCTCCTTGGTCGAACTGGAGCTACCGAAGCTGCTGCACCGTCTCGTCCAGTCTGTGGATACCGCGGCTCCGTATGCCGATCAGATCGCCGAGCTGGCCAGGGGAATGGTCGAGTTCGTGGGGACCGACCCGACGCTTGGACTGATTCTTCACCGAGATATCCCGAAGCTTTCGCGCAAGGCCCAACGTCGAGTGCGCGGCGCCCACGCGGAGTTCACGGACGCGTTGGCCCGCATCTACGGAGAAGGCGTGGAGGCGGGTGAGCTCCGGGCGATTCCGGTCGACTTGGCAGGGCGATTCCTGCAGGATCTGATCATGTCTGCTGCCAAGGCGTTGATCGTTCGACCCGATCCAGCCGACCGGATGCAAGAGGTGACTGCCTCTATGGAAGAGTTTCTTCTCCATGGCTTGTCCGTTGGGTAGAGGGGCGGGAGATCATGGCTGCCGGTGCCATCTATCCGAAGATCCGTGTTCACGATCTGCCGGATGATCCCTCTGCGGGTGAGCTTCTGACGCACGGTTTTGCACGTTCCAGCGCACGACTCTTCAAGAACTTGTCGGAGAGCGATCCCGAATCGATCCACCAGGCGCGCGTGGCGACGCGGCGCCTTCGATCTGATCTGCGAACGTTCGGTCCACTCTTGGAAGGGAGTGCTCGGGCCTTGCGGCGAGACTTGAAGCCTCTCGCGGCGGCGCTCGGAGAAGTCCGCGACCGTGATGTCTTCATGCATTGGGTTGCCGACAACATGGAAGTACTCGATGAGACCGACCAGCTCGTGGCCGAGGCACTGCTCGGAGCCTTCGGCCGTCGCCGGGAAGAGGGTCTCGTTCGGTTGCATGTGTACTTGGAGACCTTCGAGGGGCTTGCCGAGAGGCTGACCGCGTGGGCGTGTTCGCCACCCCTGAAGGCCGAGGCCGACCGTCGGGGCAGGAAAGTGATGCCTCCTCTGGTTCGGAGACGCTGGAACTGTCTCAAATCCGCGGTGAGGGAGCCAGGGCCGAAGGACGGTGCCGCCCTGCATCGGATTCGTGTTCTGACGAAGCGAGTCCGTTACGGAGCAGAGCTCGTGGCACCCGCAATCGGACGCAAGGCCGATCGATTCGCGGCCGCAGCGGCGATCGTCCAGGACGTTCTCGGGGAGCACCATGATGCCGTGGTGGGACACCGGATCCTCGTCGGCGTCGCTCGCCGACTCGCCCCCCGGTACGCCGTTGCACTTGGACAGCTCGCCGGGCTGGAACTCGTCCGACGGAGGCAGGCGGAAGCCGACTGGGAACCGGCCTTCGTCGCCCTGAACCGCAAGGAGCTGAGGAAGTGGATGTGATTCGCGCAGCCGGAGGGGTCATTCCGAGGGATCGTTCGGTTGTTCTCGTCCACCGGCCGAAATATGACGACTGGAGTTTTCCGAAGGGCAAGCTCGACGGTTCCGAGAGTTTTCACGACGCAGCGCTGCGAGAGGTCGAGGAAGAGACGGGGCTGCGGTGTCGGCTGGGTCGGTGGTTGTCCGATGTGGAGTACGTTGACGCCGATGGCCGCCAGAAGATCGTTCGGTACTGGCTCATGGAGGTGGTCGGGGGTGACGTGGCCGATCACGAGCCCGACGCCGAGATCGACGCGGTCGAATGGGTTCCCATGGAAGAAGCCGTCGGGCGGCTGACGCACGATCTCGACAGGAAGCTTCTGGCGCTGATCAAGTAGCCGGTTTTCAGTTCTCAGTTTTCAGCCATCGGTGGTTGACGTGGTGTGCTCTTGTCGGGAACGCTCCGACGACCGACGACCGACGACCGACGACCGACGACCGACGACCGACTCCTACCCGGGCGGTCGCAGTTGGGTGATTGCTGCCTCGCTGTCGCTTCCTCGAAAGCCCCAGTTGTCCAGCATCCATTGCTGACTGTCGAAGCCGTCGCCGTCGCCGTCGGCGCGGCGGTAGCTGCCATCTGCTTGGAGAATCCGAGCCTGTGCCGTGTCCTTGAGGTGAACGGCAAGCACCGCATCTCTTACGAGAATGAGATCGGCGCCTTCGAGGGGGAACAACAGCTCGACCCGTCGGTTGAGGTTGCGGGGCATGAGGTCGGCGCTTCCGAGGAACAGCTCCTCTCCGTCACCACCGTTGTGGAAGTAGTAGATGCGCGTGTGTTCCAGGAACCGGCCAACGATGGAGCTGACGGAGATCGTGCTGCTCACACCCGGAACACCCGGGCGGAGGGCACAAATGCCTCTCACCTGGAGATCGATCTTCACACCGGCTTGCGAAGCGCGATAGAGCGCCTGGATTATCTGTTTGTCGACAAGGGCGTTCATCTTGAATGCCAGGTATCCATCACCGTGCGTTTGATGTCGTTCGATCTCACGCTCGATCCGTTCGAGGAGTTCGGAACGCATGGCGGTCGGTGCGACGAGGAGCTTTCGGTACTTGGACTGATGGGCATAACCGGTGAGGACATTGAAGAGTTCGGAGACATCCTCGGCGATGTCCTCGTCGATCGTGAACAGCCCGAAGTCCGAGTACACGCGCGCCGTGACCAGGTTGTAGTTCCCGGTTCCCAAATGCACATAGCGACGAAGGCCTGTCGACTCTCGGCGCACGACGATGGTCATCTTCGCGTGGGTCTTCAACCCGACGAGTCCATAGACGACATGCACCCCCGCTTTCTCGAGGGCACGTGCCCAGCCCAGGTTGTTTTCTTCGTCGAACCGAGCTTTGAGTTCCACGAGCACGCTGACTTGCCTGCCGTCCTCGCGTGCCTCGAGGAGTGCGTCGACGATCGGGGAATTGGGTCCGATGCGATACAGGGTCTGCTTGATCGCCAGCACCTTGGGATCGCGTGCCGCCTGGCGGAGGAAGTCGACGACCGGCATGAAGCTGTCGTACGGGTGATAGAGGATCACATTCTGCTGGCGGATCGCAGCGAAGATGTTGTCTGCTCCTGCAAGAGCCGGTGGGATGGACGGCTTGAACGGCTCGTCTTTCAAATCGGGTCGGTCGACCTGTGTGAGCTCCATCAGATCTGTGAGACCGAGCGGACCGTCGAAGGCGAACACCTGGTATGGGGCGAGCCCGAGGTTCTTGATCAACATGGCGCGCACCCATTCGGGCATCGCCTGGTCGATCTCCAATCGATCGGCAGAGCCAAAGCGCCGGAGTCCAACCCAGCGTTCGACGGCGACGGAGAGATCTGCAGCTTCGTCTTCCTCGATCTCGACATCGGCATCGCGTGTGAGGCGGAACGGATACGCCGCGACGATCTCAACCCCTGGAAACAGCAAGTCGAGGTTGGCTGCGATTACCTCTTCGATCCAGACGAACGTGTTGCTGGAATGTACAAGGCCAAGGTTCTCGTAACTATCGGCCTTCTCTTCGCTTGGGACGCGGAGGAGACGAGGGAACACGGCAGGGACTTTGAGTCTCGCAAAGAGTTCCCCTCGGTCGGAGTCGTTCACCAACACCGCGAGATTCATGCTCAGGTTTGCGATGTGCGGGAAAGGCCTTCCGGGGTCAAAGGCGAGCGGAGTCAGAGCGGGGAAGATCTGCCGCTTGAAGTGGCGGCGAAGCAGTTTGCGCTGTTTTCGTTTCAGCTGGTCGTACGGGAGTATGGCGAGCCCGGCTTCGGCGAGGGCCGGCATGAGGTCATTCTTGTAGCAGTCCACATGCATATCGAGTTGCGGGATCAACGTCTTGCGAATCTCGGCCAGCTGTTCAGACGGGGTCATGCCGTCCGGGGGAGCTTCGAGAACGCCGGATTCGAGCTGCCGGCGCAGGCCAGAGACGCGGATCATGAAGAACTCGTCGAGATTCGACGCGAAGATCGAGAGGAACTTGACCCGTTCGAGCAACGGATGTCGCCTGTCCAGCGCCTCTTCGAGAACGTGGCTGTTGAACTGCAGCCAGCTCAGCTCCCTGTTGATGAACAGGGACGGATCATCCAGGTTGATCGAGTGCCGTAGCGGCTCGGATGTGACCATTGGTCGGGCTCCAGAAGGGCTGCAGAGTGGTATATCGGCCTCTTCTGTGCCGAATATACCGTTTCGTTCCATTTGTGGTCGTGGGTACGCTGAAGACCGAATGAAGATTCTGCTGCTGATGCGTCACGGGAAGTCGGATTGGAACGCGGCGTTCGGCCACGATCACGAGCGTCCACTGGCGCATCGTGGAGTGAAAGCAGCCAAGATGATGGGCCGTTTCCTGAGCGACGCAGGAGAGATTCCCGACGCGATCATCACATCTTCTGCGGTGCGGGCAGACCAGACGGTCCGGTTGGCGTCGGACGCAGGGGCTTGGGGTGCGCCCCTTCGTGTCACGGACCGTTTCTACAACACTCGGTCCGAAGCCGTTCTTCGAGAAGTCAGGGCCGAACCGGAGGACACGACGAGGCTCATGATCGTCGGGCATGAACCTACCTGGTCGCTGTTGCTCTCATCGCTGGTCGGAGGCGGACGTCACCCGCTTCCAACGGCGGCCGTGGCGAGGATCGACTTACCTGCGGCGACATGGGTCGACGCGGAACCGGGCACCGGCGAGCTCCGCTGGCTCGTGACACCACGACTCCTGGGAAAAGTCCTCGGCGACGGTTCCTGAGAACTGGAGGGTCATGTGCCGGGGAATTCCCTCGTAGTAGCGTGCGGCTATGACCAACCTTCCTGCCCCCGACTGGTATCCGGACCCGGCGAAACGGCATGAGCATCGCTATTGGAATGGCTCTGCATGGACCGACCAGGTTGCAGATGCCGGTACCCAGTCGGTCGATCCGCTCGAACTCGGAACTCCAGGGGATGCGGCTGCCGAAAAGATCCAACGCCAGGTCGAGGATCAAGCCGGGATCGTTGATGCTCCTACCGGCGGCGGGACGGTGTTCAGCGAACGGGTCCTGGTCGTCAACCAGAAGACGAAACTCATCGAGGTCAACAACGAGTACGCGATCTACGACCAGAACGGCAAACAGATCGCCGCGGTCCGGCAGGTAGGGCAGAGTGCCCTGAAGAAGATCGCACGGGTCGTCTCGAACCTCGACCAGTACATGACGCACATGCTGCAGGTGGTCGACATGGCGGACAACGTGCTGCTGACCATCACCAGGCCCAGGAAGATCGTGAAGTCGCGATTCCAGATTGCGGACGGGTCGGGAAACGAGATCGGCACGGTGCGTCAGAAGAACGTGTTCGGCAAGATCAAGTTCTCCCTGGAGGCAGGCGGTCAGAATGTGGGGTCGATCGATGCGGAGAACTGGCGGGCGTGGAATTTCAGCATCAAGGATGCATCCGGTACCGAGGTGGCGAGAATCACGAAGACGTGGGAGGGGCTGCTGAAGACGGCGTTCACGACCGCCGACAACTACGTTGTGAAGATCGAGCGCGAACTCACCGAACCGCTGCGCAGTCTCGTGATCGCGTCGGCGCTGACAGTCGATACGGCACTCAAACAGGACAGCCGCGGCTGGAACTGATTCAGGGCAACCGCTGCTGCTGGACGCCCGGTCGTTGGCCGTGGACCGAGAAGGGGCTGCCTTCGATGCCGTGCATGAGGGCGATGATGAACGGCTGTCTCGGGTTGCGCGCCGCCGTCTCGACGGCCGAGCCAACGTTGGCCCTGAGGGTTTCGATAGCCCGCTCGAGATGGTCGACTTCGAGTCTCACGCCCGACAGGACCGTCGAACCGTCGTGGCCTGTGGGGAGAGGGACGCTGAGTCGGGGCGCCGGTGGCGACGCCCAGGATTCGTGTCGGCGGGTGACATCGAACTCGACGACGGATTACCCGAGGGAGATTGCACGGTCGAGGTCTTCGGCCCGCGGCACGACGGTGATCCCCAAGACACGCATCGATGTCAGGCTACGGCTACCACCGGTCGGTCTTTTTCTCGTCGTAGAAATCGAGCTGGTCGATCGGAACGATGAGCGATGTCAGGATGTTCATCAGATGAGCGGTGATCCTCTTGCAGTACCGGTAGTAGAGCGCCTGGGGCACGGCCTGGGACGGTAACGTGTCGGCATTGATCTGCTCGAGTACGTGTGCGTCGAACTCATCGAGCTTTCCGTCTCCCTCGAGGATGAGCTTCCGTGCACCTTCTTCGTCACGAGCGCTGAACGTCCTCGCCGTCTCGGCGACGAACGCGGAGACCCAGCGGCGATCGGCGAGGAGCTGTTCCTTGTTCTCACCGGCTTGCAGTTGACCGACCGCATTCGCGAGATCCCAGATGTTCTTCGCGTAGTCACCGACTCGCTCGGCATCCTTTGCAACACTCATCGACGCCAAGACCATTGGCAGGTCGGCCTTCGCTCCGTGGACACTGACGTGGACGACGAGTTCGCGTCTCACCTCGCGTTCCGTCTCGTTGATTCGTCGGTCGGTCTCCCTGATGTCGGCTCCGACGACGACAGGATCGGCTCCGGCGAGCAGGGCGTCGGTGGCTGCATCGAACGTGTGCCTGCCATCGACGATCATCGCCCGGATCTTCTGTTCGATTGCTTCGAGTTCGCTATCCGAGCTTCCCCGGAAGAATTCGATCACCATGTGTGTCTCCTCAGTCCAAAAGTAGTAGACCCATCAGGGGAAGAACAACGAATACACCGACAACGTACACCAGGACCGCAGACTTTCGGATCTCGGCGACGGCGGCGAGCTTCCTCGCGAGCCACAATGGGATCTCCCGAATGGCCCGAACAGGGTAGAAGACGAGGATCCCGCCGACGTTGAACAGGGTGTGGACCAGCGCGATGATCAGGCCCTCGGGACGGTCGGCGGCGAGAGCGGCCAGGAGCGCGGTCGCGGTTGTTCCGACGTTTGCGCCGAGTGTCACCGGGAACCCGTTCTCGAGCGTAAGCACACCGGCGGCGATCATGGGAACGAGCAGCGAAGTCGTGATACTCGAACTCTGCACGGCGACGGTCATTACGAGCCCGACCATGATGGCCGGGACGCCGGCGCCACGGCTGAGGACCGCGTTCATAGAGCGCTCGATGCGTCCTGCCATCAGTTGCTTCATGGTTCTGGTGATGAATGCCAGGGCAACGAAGATGAGAGCAATGCCGATGATCAAGAGAAGTGTTCCGAGGAGTGCCTGATGCGCCCCCGTGCTCTGGAGTGCGGCATCGATGAGCTTCACCGGTGCCTTCACGGCAGTCTTGATCGGGCTGTCCGGCTTCTCGAATTGCAGCGTCGTCGATGCTCCGAGCAGGCCGGCGAGCACTGTTGCCGACCGGGACAGGAAGTGAGTGGTGAGTTCGAGAGGGAGAAAGACCAGCACGGCGAGCAGATTGAAGAAGTCATGCATCGTCGCTCCGGCGAACGCTCTACGGAACTCTTGCGACCGTCTCAAGAAACCGAGCGACGCGAGGGTGTTGGTGACGGTCGTGCCGATGTTGGCCCCCATGACCATCGGGACGGCGAGCGGGACCGTCAGCATGCCTGAGCCGACCAGCCCCACGATGGTCGATGTCGTGACCGAGGAAGATTGGACGAGCACCGTGGCGAGAATGCCGACGAACAGGCCCGCGATGGGGTGTGAAACCTCCTGGAAGAGCCGGTCGGTGAAGTCGGCCCCGAAGGCTTTGATGCCGGATTCGAGAGCTTTGACCCCGACGAGGAAGACGTAGAGCAGGAGTAGCACCAAGGCGGCTTGCGCCCACTTGGTTCCCCGATCCCGGAAGCCGATGCTCACTTCTCCCTCCGCGGCCGGCCAGACCATACCATCGGAGTTCTCGGTTGCTGTTCGAGTCGACCCGAGGTCGCGATACGAAGTACGAAGTACCGGGCACGAGGGCGAGTTCCAGTGGTTGCTCCAACAGCCGCCACGTCCGCCCTACGGTCTTGGGTCGATCTGAGGTTGCGATACGAAGTACGAGGTACCAAGTACCAGGTACGGTGAGCGAAGCGAGCCTCCTAGTGCCTCGGCACCGATACCCCGAACGGCCCCGGCCGAGGGGCTAGTAGTGCTGGACCGCTTCGAGGAACTTGCGGGTACGCTCTTCCCGTGGGTGCATGAGGATCTCTTCCGGTGTGTTTTCCTCGACCACGACACCGCCATCGATGAAGGTGACCCGGTCTCCCACCTGGCGGGCGAACCCCATCTCATGCGTGACGACCATCATCGTCATGCCCTCCTCGGCGAGCGTGCGCATGACGTCCAGCACTTCGCCGACGAGCTCGGGATCGAGTGCCGACGTCGGCTCGTCGAAGAGCATCATGTCGGGGTTCATACACAAGGATCGGGCGATGGCCACGCGCTGCTGCTGGCCGCCGGAGAGACGGATCGGGAACTCGTCGATCTTGTCGAGCAGCCCGACTCGCTCCAGCATCTTGCGGGCCACGTCTTCGGCTTCATCCTTGCTGCGCTTCAGAACCTTCTGCTGGGCGATCGTCAGGTTGCCGATCACGGTGAGGTGGGGGAACAAGTTGAACCGTTGGAAGACCATGCCGATCCGGGTACGCACCGCGTCGACGTCTGCATCCGGGTCGGTGATGTCCTCGCCTTCGATCAAGATCTTCCCTGCGGTGGGCTCCTCGAGACGGTTGATGCACCGCAGCAGCGTCGACTTGCCGGATCCGGAAGGCCCGATGATGCACACCACTTCCTTGTGATTGACGACGAAGTCGATACCTTTGAGGACTTCGAGCGGGCCGAAGTACTTGTGGAGGTCGATGACCTGGATCGGCGGCATCACGGTCTTGGTGGCGTCAGCGGGCACGAGCAACTCGTTTCTCGAGGATCGCGACTGCCCTGGTCATCGGGAGGGTCATCGCGAGGTAGACCAAGCCGGCCACGATGAAGGGCGTCGCGTTCGCCGTAATGATCACATGATCACGTCCGAACCGGGTGAGTTCCTTCGTCGCCGCGGTTACACCGAGCACCGAGATCAGTGACGTGTCTTTGAGGAGCGCGACCAGCTGGTTCGTCATGGGCGGGATGATGATGCGAAAAGCCTGTGGGATCACGATTGTGGACATGGCCGTCCCGTATGGCATGCCCAACGATCGAGCTGCCTCCATCTGCCCCCGCGGGACGGCTTCGATGCCGGCTCGAATCGTTTCGGCCATATACGCGGCAGCCACGATCGCAAGGGCGAAGCTGCCATTCGTGTAGGTCCCAGGCAGTCTGAATCCCGTCGCAACAGGAATGCCCTGGCCGATCAGCAGGATTGTGAGGAGGGCCGGGAGACCACGAAAGATCTCGATGTAGATAGACGCAAACCACCGGTATGCCTTGATGACGGAGATACGCATGAGTGCGATGATCAGGGCCAGGACCAAGCCGCCGGAGAAGCCGAACGCGGTGAAGATCAGGGTGTTGCGTGCCGCCTGCGTCAGGATGAGAGGGAAGAGCCCCTTCGCTACGTCCCAATTGAAGAGTGCCTGAGCGAACACTGCCCAGTTGATTGAATACCACACGCCGACCAAGGCGGCGAGTGTTATGACGTAGACGACACCGCGAATCATCTTCGCACGTTGTCGCCTGCTCACATCGTCTCCTTCTTCACGTTTGTGGGGACCCTACCGGGTCCCCACAAACGATTCCAGTGATGCGTCAGGCTCCAGGGAAGTACTTCTGGAAGACCTCGTCATAGCCGCCGTTGTCCTTGAGCTTCTTCAGCTCGGCGTTGATGGCATCCATCAGCGCGGTGCGGTCCTTGCTCGTTGCAAAGCCGTACTGCTCGCCGGTGAAGAACTTTTGTGTCACCACGAAGTTCGGGTCCTGGTTTGCGCGATCCAAGTTGACCGGGAAGTCCTGGAGGATGCCGTCGATATCGCCCGACTGCAGGGCCAGGAACATGGCTGCAGGCTCGTCGAACGACTTGAGCGTCGCGTCTGCAGGGGCGTTCTCCTGTGCGTAGATCTCGCCGGTAGTGCCTGTCTGGACTCCGATCACCTTGCCGGCCATGTCTGCCAGCGTCTTGATCGAGCCCGCATCTGCCTTTCGGATCAGCAGGGACTGGTCGGCGTCGAAGTACGGGTCGGAGAACAATGCGTTTGCCGCGCGTTCTTTGGTGATCGTCATGGCCGAGACCACGATGTCACACGTTCCCGCTTGCGGTGCGAGCCAGATGCCGTCGAACGGCTGGACGGTGACCTCCATCTTCAGTCCGAGACCGTCGGTGATCTTGGACATGAGGTCCATGTCGAATCCGGTCCAGGAGCCGTCGTCGGCCTGGAACTCAAACGGTGGGTAGGGTGCGTCGGTACAGATCGTGAGAGTGTCTGGCTTGACCAACTTGTAGTCACCACTCGATCCCGTCGCGCAGGCCGTCGCCACGAGAGCCAACACGAGTACGAGCACGAGAGCGATGTTCGTTCGTCTCATTGGGTGTTCCTCCTCCTGAGCGCGGGCCGCGCCCTACGCCGAATGTTACGCACGATGTGCCCGGCTTGCACATGCGCCCCGGCTCCGGACTCTCCTTTTCGACGCTTTCGGCACTAATCTGATGTCGCGCGTCGGTGATAGCTTCCAGGTGCGACGCCGAGACTCCACCAAGGATTCCCCATGAACGAAGGTCTGCTGGACCGCATCAACGAGCCGGCCGATCTCAAAGACCTCACCCCGGAACAGCTCGAGGAACTCTGTGGAGAGATCCGGACGTATCTCGTGGACGAGATCAGCAATACGGGGGGCCATCTGTCACCCAACCTCGGTATCGTCGAGTTGACGCTGGCCATCCACCGCAGTTTCGACAGCCCCCGTGATCGCATCATCTTCGACGTCGGACATCAGGCGTACGTCCACAAGCTCGTTACCGGTCGACACGACTTCTCCACCCTCCGTTCGTTCGGCGGATTGTCCGGCTACCCGAATCGTCGAGAGAGCGAGCACGATTGGGTCGAGAACAGCCATGCGTCCACCGCGCTCAGCTATGCGCTCGGCAACGCGATAGCGAATGCCCGGCTCAGGAACAATCGCTTCACGGTGGCCGTGATCGGCGATGGTGCCCTGACGGGCGGCATGGCCTACGAGGCGTTGAACCATATCGCCGTTCTGCGCCCTCCTCGCCTGGTCATCGTGCTCAACGACAACGGACGCTCCTACGCACCGACCGTCGGCGGCATCGCTGCACTCGCTCACGTTCGGTTCGACCCCCGCTATGAGTGGGCCAAGAGGACGCTCGGCAAGCTCCTGCGAAGCATCCCGGCGGTCGGTGAAAGTGCCGACGAGCTTGCTCGCAGGCTCAAGGAGGGTTTCAAGCAGTTGATCGAGCCCGGCACCGTCTTTGACGCGATGGGCTTGAAATACTCGGGAACGATCGACGGCCACGACATCGCCGCGCTCGAGGAGGCATTCGCCCACGCCCGGACATTCGATGAGCCGACGGTGGTGCATGTCGTCACCGAGAAAGGCAGAGGCTACGAACCGGCGGTTCGTGATGAAGTCGACAAGCTGCACGGGGTGCCGTCGTTCGACGTGCCCACCGGCCGTCCGAAGAATTCGGAATTGAAACTGACCGATGTCGCAGGTCGGGCGCTCGTCCACGCGGCAAGAGAACGAGAGGACCTCATCGCGATCTCCGCGGCGATGATCTCGAGTACCGGATTGGCCGAGATGGCCGACGAGTTCCCGGACAGGGTGATCGACACCGGGATCGCGGAACAACACGCCGTGACGCTTGCCGCAGGCCTTGCGATGTCCGGTCTCCGCCCGGTCGTGGCCATCTACTCGAGTTTCCTCCAACGGGCGTTCGATCAGATCACGATGGATGTCGCACTGCACGAACTGCCTGTCGTCTTCCTCCTCGACCGTGCCGGTGTGACCGGCCCCGACGGGGCGTCTCATCATGGCGCGTTCGATCTGTCCTATCTGAGAATGATCCCCAACATGGTGATCGGGGCTCCGTCGGATGCCGTCGAGTTGTGTGCGATGGTGGAGACGGCCCTCGAGGCGGAAGGCCCGATGGCCATCCGATTCCCGAAGGGACCGGCCGGGTCGCTTCCCGAACTCCCCGTGGAGCCGCTGGAAGTTGGCGTCTGGGAAGAGCTCCGGCCGGGAGCCGACGTCATGATCCTTGCCGTGGGTCGCATGGTCGAGCCCTCGATGAAGGCGGCCCTGATGCTGGAGCAGCAAGGCATCTCGGTCGGGGTCGTGAACGCCCGCTGGGTCAAGCCCATGGACAGGAGGCTCGGCGATTGGGCTCGAGCCGTATCTCACGTCGTGACGATCGAAGACAATGTGCTCTCCGGCGGTTTTGGGGAAGGGGTCATGGAGATCCTGAGCTCCGAGGGCCTTGCCGGCAAGGTTCATACGATCGGGCTTCCCGACCGTTTCCTGCCCGCTGGAGCAGCCGGCGAGGTGCTCGAATCGGTCCATATGGATCCGGACGCCCTCGCTCGTCGCATCGCCGTCTTCCTCGCCTGAAACGCCTGATCCCTCCATCGCGGGCATATTCGATGCGTTCGTCGAGGAGTTTTCTCCCAATCGTTGCCTGGAACTAGTTGAAGTCGCCGTTGCCCCGCCACTAAGTTGTTACGGCTGCGGGTTCCCCGCACGTCTAGAGCTGGAGGTCGGATGAGGAAACGAATCATTTTACTGGTGGTTGTCTTTGCGATGATTGCTGCTGCTTGTGCAAGCGGCGGAGAAGCGACATCGACAACTGCCGGTAACGAGACAACGACGACAACTGCCGCGCCCGCGCAAACGACTTCGGGAAGCTTGCTCGACACCATCGTGCAACGCGGCGTTCTCAGATGCGGGGTCAACGAGACGCTGCCAGGATTCGGGTCCAAGGACTCGTCCGGTAAGTTCGTCGGTTTCGACACCGACCTCTGCCGGGCAATCGCCGCTGCCGTGCTGGGCGACTCCACCAAGGTGGAGTTCACGTCACTGACGGCCGCACAGCGGTTTGAAGCCGTGAGCAGTGGATCGATCGATGTGCTGAGTCGGAACACGACCTGGACCCAGAGCCGCGATGGCGAGTTGGGTCTGACGTTCGCACCGACGACGTACTACGACGGCCAGCAGGTCATGGCGCGTACGGCCGACGGTTTCACCGCCGACTCGACGCTTGCCGACCTTCAGGGTGCGACTGTGTGCACCAATGCCGGAACCACGACCGAGAAGAACATCCAGGAAGCGCTCGACGCGATCGGTGTCAAATTCACGCTGACGACCTTCGAAGACTTCAACATTGTGTTGCAGAACTTCAAGGATGGTGCGTGTGACGCGGTGACGACGGACGGTTCGGGCCTCGTGTCCCGCAAGTCGACCGATGAGCCTGCGCCAGGCGACTGGGTCATCTTCCCGTCGGTGCCGCTGTCGAAGGAGCCCCTCGGTCCTGCAACCAAGCAGGGCGATGCGATCTTCGCCGACGCGGTACGGTGGACGATCTTCGCGATGTTCATCGCAGAGGAGAACGGTGTCACGAGCGCCAATGTCGACGAGATGAAGGCCAATCCGCCCACCGGCGAGATCGGTCGTCTCCTCGGTGGCGATG
The DNA here is from genome assembly GCA_013152275.1 of Actinomycetota bacterium. Lineage (NCBI taxonomy): Bacteria > Bacillati > Actinomycetota > Actinomycetota bacterium. Next base: position 74,029 of record JAADGS010000027.1, read on the forward strand.
GAGAGAAGCAGACGGCCATGGGGCTGTCCGCCGATGCGTTCTACAACGTCATCAAGCAAGTCGGTAACTACGGTGAGGTGTACGACAGGTACCTGACGCCGCTCGGATTGAAGCGGGGCCTCAACGCCCTGTGGATCAACGGTGGCCTCTTGTACGCACCGCCGGCCCGTTAGACAGAGACACGTGTTGGGGGACGCAATGCGTCCCCCAACCACCTAGAGGAGGAGGGGTGTGAGTCAGGCGCGCGAGACATCTCAGGCACACGCGCGACCTCCGCTGTGGCGCAATGCCGCCTTCCTGAAGTGGGCGGGACAGATCGGTGTTCTTCTCGCGCTGATCGTGGCGGCGGTCGCCGCGGTTACGGTCGCCTCCAACAACCTGAAGGCGCAAGGCCTTCCCTTCTCGTGGAAATTCCTGAGCGACAATCCGGGGATCAGGCTCGCCGAGGGCTTCGCGACCGTCCCCAAGACCGGTCTGGAAGCTCTCCTCGTCGGTGTCGTCAACATGCTCAGGGTGACGGTCACGGGGATCTTCGCGGCGACGTTCCTTGGTGTGATCATCGGCATCGCACGCCTCTCGTCGAACTGGATCGTGTCGAAAGTGGCGGTGGTCTACATCGAGTTGATGCGGAACATTCCGCTCCTCGTCCAGATCGTGTTCTGGTTCTACATCGCCGGCAGCTTCCCCATCCTGAAAGCGACGGGCAACGGACCCATCGAGGGCTGGTTCTACATCACCAACAAAGGAGTCTCGATTCCCTGGTTCTTTCCCCGGGAAGTCTTTTGGCAATGGATCGCGTTCGTCGTCGCAGGCCTGATCGCGGCGCGCTTCGTGTTCCGCTGGCGTGTTCGGCGCCTGGAGGAGACCGGGAAGGCCGGCCACGAGTTCCTCTTCTCGATCGGAACCTTCCTGGTTTTCGCCGTCGTCGGATGGTGGGCATATCCGCTCTCCGGTTTTCTCGGGTGGATCTTCGGCGCGATCGGCTGGGTCTTCCGCTCGACCCCGACACTGCTCGGTCAGGTCATCCTCGCAGCCGGTTCGGCGGGCATCGGGTTCTTGTGGATCAAACGATTCCTCGATTCGCGCCGAACCCCTGCCGGATTGGCCAAGCTGACCGACGACGACTACTTCCGGATCATCTTCGCCGGCCTTCTCGGGATGCTTGGAGCCGCCGTGTTCATCCTGATCCCCGGCATCACGAACGGGATCCTCGATGGATTCCAGAAGTTCTTCGAGTTCGCCGACACGAAGTACGACTGGCTTCGCACCGGGCAGATCGTCCAGTTCGGCCGTCCGGGGGCCGTGGTCACTGGAAAGTTCCTCCAGTTGGCGCCGACCGGCATGACGATGACCCAGTTCTTCTTCGCCGTATGGATAGCCATCACGTTGTATACGGCATCGTTCATCGCGGAGATCGTCCGGGGCGGCATTCTCGCCGTGCCGAAAGGACAGACCGAGGCGGGGCTGGCGGTCGGACTGCGCAGAGGGCAGTTGCTGCGGATGATCGTGCTCCCGCAGGCGTTCCGGGTCATTCTGCCGCCGATGGGCAACCAGTATCTCAACCTCGCGAAGAACACCTCGCTGGGAATCGCGGTCGGCTATGCGGAGGTCGTGGCCGTGGGCCAAACGCTGTTCAACCAGACAGGTGCAACCGTACAGGTCATCCTGCTCTGGATGGCGTTCTACCTGTTCGTGAGCCTCACGCTGAGCGCCATCGTGAACTGGTATAACCGAAGAGTGCAGCTGGTGGAGCGATGACGATACAGGGACCCCCACCTCCGCAAGAGGTCACTCCTCTCGAACGTTGGACTCGATGGTCGAAGGAGAATCTGTTCTCCTCGTTCTTCAACTCCGTCCTCAGCATCGCATCGATCGCGATAGCCGCGCTGGCCATCCGGGGGCTGTTCTCGTTCGTCTTTGCCCCTGAGCGCAAATGGTACGTCATCCCTCCGAACATGAAGCTGTACTGGACGGACGTGTATCCGCCGGAGGTGATGGGCCGGATGTGGGTGACGCTCGGCCTGGTCCTTACGCTGACGGGTCTCAGCCTTGCGATCTGGCGGGTCGGTGGCCATCTCACACCGGCACGCCTTGCTCGGGTCGCAGCCAGTGTCGGCTCGAGCCTTCTGGTGCTCGCTGCCCTCGTTTCGATTCCGGCAATCGTACGGATCTGGATTGCCGTTGTCGGTGTGATCTGCTGGGCCGCTTCGTGGCTGATCAAGCTGTTGTGGTCCGGCGGTGAAGAAGCCGAGACGATATCGACAATGTGGGTGCTGATCGGAACGCTGGTCGCGGTGCTTGCCGTTCTATGGGCTCTGCATATCGAGACGGGGACCAAGGTGTCGCTGACGGTGCAGGCGGCGGTTTTCATCGGTGCCTACATCGTCGGCCTTGTCGTTCGGGATTGGATCCCGAACGCCGTCACGCGGAGCTCGCTCGTGGCGTTCTGGCTCTTGTCGCTTCCCCTCGTGTACCTCGTGATCCAACGAGACCCCGATGTGAGCGCCGTCCCGGTGACGACGATGGTCATCCCCTTCGCGGCGGCCTTCGCGATTGTCGGTGCCGCGTACATGTGGTGGGCAGGGTCTGCGAATCCGGGAGAGGTGGCCAAGCTCGTCGCGGCGCTCCTCTTCGTCGCGGCCATAGCCTCGTGGTTCACCTCGATCGCGATGCTGCCTCGATTTCTCCTTCTGGCCCTGGCGGTATTCGGCCTTGCCGCGCCGACGTTCGGTGGAACGGACCAAGGCCGCAAAGGGCTGGTGATCGGGTGGGTCGTGATGGACCTCCTCATCGCGTACTTCATGACGATGGCGATGGCCAAGACCGGGATACCGGTGCTCGGCGACTTCATCGGCGGGCTGAACCTCACGTTCCTGCTCTCTATCGCAGGTATCGTCCTGGCGTTCCCCATCGGGATCATGCTTGCCTTGGGGCGGACGTCGACCATGCCCATCTTCCGGCTGCTCTCCACCGGGTACATCGAGGTCGTTCGTGGTGTCCCGTTGATTACCGTGCTGTTCTTCGCGAACTTGGTGATCAACCGCTTCCTACCGCAAGATATTCGCCTCGACGACATCATCAAAGCGATGATCGCCGTGGCGTTGTTCGCCGCGGCCTACCTGGCAGAGAACATTCGTGGCGGCCTTCAGTCGATCCCGAAGGGGCAGCGCGAGGCCGCCCAGGCGGTGGGGCTCTCCACCGTTCAGATGACGGTGCTGATCACGCTCCCGCAGGCATTACGGGCCGTGATCCCCGCCATCGTCGGACAGGTCATCACCCTGTTCAAAGATACATCGCTGGTGGCGATCATCGGCTTGGCGGATTTCCTGCGGATTGCCAGGGACGTTGTGCCGAATCAACCGGGATCCCTCGGCAGCATGCAGGAGAGCCTGTTGTTCGCGGTCGTGATCTACTGGATCTTCTCGTTCGGCACGAGCCGCGCGAGCATGCGCCTGGAGAAAAAGTTGGGAGTTGGTGAACGGTGAGTGGAGGGCGCAAATGAGTGAGCGCGACATAATCGTTGTGGAAGACCTCAATAAGTGGTTCGGTGATTTCCACGTGCTGCGCGGGATCACGACCACTGTCAAGGAGCAAGAGGTCGTGGTGGTGATCGGTCCTTCCGGCTCCGGGAAGTCGACGTTCATCCGGTGTATCAACCATCTCGAGCAGCACCAGTCCGGCAAGATCATCGTCGATGGCGTGGAGCTCACGCACGACCTGCGCAACATCGAGAAGATCCGGTCGGAGGTCGGCATCGTATTCCAGCAGTTCAACCTGTTCCCACATCTGACCGTGATGCAGAACCTGACGCTTGCCCAGATCTGGGTACGGAAGCGCACCAAGACCGAGGCCGAGGAGACGGCGAGGCGGTTGCTCGAACGGGTCGGTATCCCGGAACAGGCAGAGAAGTTTCCGGGGCAGCTGTCCGGCGGCCAGCAGCAGCGTGTCGCCATCGCCCGGGCACTCGCCATGGACCCGAAGATCATGCTCTTCGACGAGCCGACGTCCGCGCTCGACCCGGAGATGATCAAAGAGGTCCTCGACGTCATGAAAGAGCTGGCCCGCTCCGGTATGACGATGATCGTGGTCACTCACGAGATGGGATTCGCTCGGGAGGTTGCAGACCGGGTGATGTTCTTCGACTACGGCCAGATCGTCGAGGAGGGGACTCCGGAGCACTTCTTCACCGCGCCGGAGCACGACCGCACGAAGCTGTTCCTGAGCCAGATTCTCTGAGACGTCAGAGGTACTTCGTACCTGGTAGGCGGGTAGTGTCAGCCGGCTATCAGGGCTTGGCAGTGAGACTGCGCTCGAGCCCGCCGAGTCTTGCCTTGATCGTCTCCAGGACCGAACCCGGCCGCGCGTGCTGCTCGAAGTCGAGGTATCCGAGGTCGAGTCCGATTTGCAGATGAGTGTCCACCTCACACGCGGATCCCGCCGCAATCCGGATGAACCGAGCGAACTCCTTTCGACCACCTCGCCCTGCACCCTCCGCAATGTTGGAGGGAATCGACACGGCGGCACGTCGCAGCTGCCGGGTCAATCCGAACTGCTCTCGAGTTGGGAATGATTGAGTGGCCAGGTATAGATCGCGCACAAACCGCTGACTCATTGTCCAGACGTCGAGCTTGCGATAGTCGTGCACTCCGAAACAGATACCACACCGCACGGATCAGGGGAACCTCTTCGACGAAGTACGAAATACGAGGTACGGATTACTTCTTTCCCGTCACGCTCTCGGCGACGGCTCTGATCTCGGCCGGGTCGACAGGTGGGTAGAAGATGAAGCTGTACTCATCGCAGACATCGGGACCTTCGAACCATGCAACGGCCCACACACCGTCCTGGAGCGGTCCGAGGGCCGCATCGACCCCGCGGACCGAAATACGTTCGGGAGTTGCCGTCCACCGTTCCGGGGGCAGGGCTCCGCGAACCATCACCATCACCGGTGATCCGGACGGGCCCGCCCAGAGTCGGATCGTCGTGCCCGGGATGGTCGTGAACTGATCGAGCAGCACGTCCCGTGACTCGGGCTGGTCGGCGGCGACTCTCGTGGGGAGCACGGTTGGCAGGAAGTCGGGAGGGTCACAGACGTCCAAGACGCTCGTGGTTGTCGTGATCACCGCCGTCGTGGGCAGCGTCGTGGTCGTCGGCACCGTCGTGGTCGTTGCCGGCTCGGGTGAACACGCCGCAACGAGTACTGCCGCGATCGCCACGAGTGCTGTCCTCATGAGGGCAGGTTAGAAGTGTTGTCGTGTGAGATTGGTTATGGAGCTGATGGGAACGTACTTCTTGGAGTCGGCATGGCAAGCCGTCATGCCCGCCCCGCTGCCTTGTGTCGATGCTGAGTCGCGATACGAAGTGCGGAATACGAAGTAGGAGCTACGGGATACCGGCCAGTGGTACCGTCGGGGCCGAACGGAGGTATGTGTGAATCCCAAGCAGGTTGCCGAACAGCGGTTCTCCGAGGTCGAGGAGGATCTGAAGAGCATCAGCCACTGGATGTATGAGCATCCCGAGATTGCGTTTCAGGAGTTCACAACCTCGGCGAAGCTGGCCGCGTACCTTGCCGATCATGGCTTTGCCGTCGAGTATCCCGCCTACGGCCTGGACACCGCCTTCGTGGCACGAGTCGGATCGCACGGTCCGGAAGTGGTGATCTGTGCCGAGTACGACGCACTTCCGGGTATCGGCCACGCCTGTGGACATGACATCATTGCCACGGCGTCGTTGGGTGCCGGCCTGGCGCTGGCCGGATTGACGGACGAGTTGGGGTTTCGCGTGACCGTTCTCGGCACTCCCGCCGAAGAGATGAAGGGCGGAAAAGTCGACTTGATCAACGCGGGTGCATTCGAAACTGCATCGGCTGCGATGATGATTCACCCCAGTCCCGACGACGTGCTCGACCCTTCGGTCCTGGCGGTTCGTCATGTCGATCTCGAGTATCACGGCAAGGACTCGCATGCTGCCGGTGCGCCCGAGAAGGGGATCAACGCATTGGACGCGTTTGTTCAGGCGTACGTCAATGTCGCGACGTTACGTCAGCAAATCCTTCCGAGTGACCGTTTGCACGGGATCATCACGCACGGAGGCGACGCGCCGAACATCATCCCCAGTTACACGCGGTCTTCCTGGTACATCAGGGCTGCGACAAAGGAGCATCTCGAGGAACTCGCCGAGAAGGTGATGGCCTGTTTCGAAGCCGCCGCCATCGCCACCGGCTGCACCTGGGAGACTTCTGCAATCGGCCATCCGTATGAGGACCTGGTCAGCAATCCGGTACTCGTGGAGCTGTTCGACCGTAACGCGTCGGCGCTCGGACGCACCATGGCTCGTGGTGCCGACATGCCGATGGCCGGGTCCACCGACATGGGCAACGTGAGCCATGTTGTGCCGGCGATCCATCCGTTCCTGTCGATCAACCCCGGCGAAGCCGTCAACCATCAGCCCGAGTTCGCTGCTGCGACGATCACACCCGATGGGGACAAGGCGATTCGCGATGGTGCACTGGCGATGGCATGGACCGTGATCGACCTTGCGGTGGAGAACCGCTGGGGAGACCTGTAACGAGGAGGCGACGGACCGAGTGTCCGCCGCCTCCATGCCGAGTATTCGGTCTGCCGTGCGCGTTACGACTCGTCGGCCTCGGCCGCCCACATCTCCTTGATGGCGCCGAGACTGCCGAGAATGCCGCTGGTCTCCACCGGCAGGAAGATCTTCGTCGCCCTCCCATCGGCCATGCCCTTGAGCGTATCGAGGTATCGGATCGTGATCAGATCCGGCGTTGGATCCCCGGTGTGGATCGCTCGGAACACACGCTCGATGGCCTGACCTTCACCTTCGGCGACTGTGAGCTTCTGGTACTTGTCGGCCTCCGCGACCCGCTTGATCGCTTCCGCCTGACCTTCGGCCTCGAGCACACGCGCCTGCTTGACACCTTCTGCCTTCAGGATCGCCGACCGTTTCTGGCCTTCCGCCTCGGTGACCACGGCACGCCGTTCCCGCTCCGCCTTCATCTGCCTGTGCATCGCCTGGGTGACATCCGGCGGCGGTTCGATGCGCTGGATCTCTACACGGACGACTCTCGTTCCCCACACGTCGGTGGCGTCGTCGAGGATCTCCCGGAGCTGCGTGTTGATCCTCTCTCGTGACGTGAGCGCCTCGTCGAGCTGAAGATCGCCGACGACGTTACGGAGGTTCGTCTGGGCGAGCTTTGTCGCCGCCATGATGAAGTTGGCGACGTTGTACTTGAGCTTCACCGGGTCGGTTGCCTGGTAGTAGACGACTGCATCGACGGTGACAACCACGTTGTCCTTGGTGATGACTTCCTGCGGGGGCACGTCGACGACCTGCTCTCGCATATCGACGCGCTTCATCGTCTCGATGAACGGGACGATGAAGTTCAAGCCGGGATCGGCGGTTCTGCGGAACTTCCCGAACCGCTCGATGAGTCCTTTCTGGTACTGGCTGACGATCTTGATGGCGTTGGCCACATAAAAGATCGCGAACGCAGCGATGACGATCAGCAGAATGACCGATGGGGGCAATTCCATAGTGTTACCTCTCTTCCGATTCTTCGATTGGTTCGACAACCAGCCGGGTGCCGCGCACGCCGACGACGGTCACCGTCGTGCCTTCTTCTATCCGCTCCGCGTCTGTCGTTGCCCGCCACTCCTCGGTCTCGACCTTGACGCGTCCCTGGTCGTGGATCGGTTCGACCGTTTCCAGGACCTTCCCGAACGAGCCGATGAGACGGTTCGCACCGACCGAGGGCTGAGGTTCATCCGCCGGCGCGAGCCTGCGCAGGCCGATCAGCGCGAGGATCGACACAACGAGGAACGCCGCCCACTGGACGCCGACGGCGACGTTCAGCCAGGCAAGCACCGCAGCGACGACCGCTCCGACCGCAAAGGGCAGGATGAAGAAGCCGGCCGTGAAGACCTCACCCACTCCAAAGACGAAGGCAGCCGAGATCCACACCCACCTCCACAATTCGTTCTCCATTTCGTTGCTCCCTTTATCGAAGACTGCTGCCGAAAGTCCGATTGCTGTCGCTGCGGCGACGAAGACGACGATCACGCCAAGCCGCGATCTGGCGTGGAGTCGTTCCCCGTTCGTGACCGACCTCCAGGTCCGGGCAGGGTCGCTCAGTGGATCCCGCTGTTCTCGTGCCCACATCTCTGCGAAGAGGGACAGATCGGAACCGACGACGGCTTCGGGGCTCTTGCCCTCGGCGGTGGCCAATCGGAGATGCTGTTCGAGTTCCACCTTCATCTCGAGCGCTGCTCGGCGAGGCACCTGGGTCGCGATCCAGTATCGCTCGCAGTCTGCGACGATCTGCACAACGTCAGTTGACACGGGCACCTCCTTCCAACACGGCATCCACGCCTTGTGCCAGCTCCCTCCATGCCGTACTCCACTCTGCCAGCTTGTCTTCACCGGCGGGGCGAATTCGGTAGTACTTGCGCTTCGGTCCCTCCTTCGAAGCGACCTTGTATCCCTCGATGAGGCCTTGTTTCTGCAGCCTGCTGAGCGACGGGTAGATGCTGCCCTCGCTCACCAGCGTCAGTCCCCGCTCCTGCAGCTTTCGCACCATTTCATAGCCGTAGCTGGGTTCTTCCGAGATCACTGCCAGGAGGCACAGATCGAGGGCACCCTTGAGGAGCTGAGAACTGTGTTCAACGCTCATCGACCGCCTATCATGCAATGCAGTATAGCAGCCGGACCCTTGCGTTACAAGTTAGTAGGGGCATCTACACCCGGAGTGCGGTCCTTCTGAACAATGCAGGCTCTTTCCCTGTTCTCGAGACAGCCACACCGACAGGAAGGCCGGCGCTCGAGCCACCACGCCCGCCCCGTGGTCCCGCATCAACGCTCGCCGCGATACGAAGTACAGAGTACGAGGTACCAAGCACGAACCGGGTGAGCTCACTCCTGTGAGAACATCAGGCCATCCTCACCCGCGTCGACGTGGATCGTGTCACCTTCCCGGAACCGGCCTTCGAGGATATCCAGTGCAAGACGATCGCCGATCTGCTTCTGGATGAGCCGCTTGAGTGGCCGCGCCCCGTAGGTCGGGTCGTAACCATGCTCGGCGAGCCAGGCCCTGGCTTCTTTGGTCAGCTCCAGACCGATGCGGCGCGTCGCGAGACGGTCTCTCAGATGCACCATCTGGATCTCGACGATGCGTTCCAGATCCTTCGCCGTGAGGCGATGGAACACGACGATCTCGTCGACGCGGTTCAGGAACTCCGGTCGGAACGACGCCCGAACAATGTTCATGATCTGTTCCTTGACGACCTCGTCCGTCGAGCCTGCTTCGATGAACTCCGAACCCAGGTTTGACGTCATGATCAAGATCGTGTTCGAGAAGTCCACGGTTCTGCCCTGACCATCGGTGAGTCTCCCGTCGTCGAGCAACTGTAGGAGAACGTTGAAGACGTCGTGGTGTGCCTTCTCGATCTCGTCGAGCAGGACCACGGAGTATGGGCGGCGTCGAACGGCCTCGGTGAGTTGGCCACCCTCTTCGTAGCCGACATACCCGGGTGGAGCGCCGATGAGCCTGCTGACCGTGTGTTTCTCCATGTACTCGGACATGTCGATGCGGATCATCGCCCGCTCGTCGTCGAAGAGAAACCACGCGAGAGAGCGTGCCAGCTCTGTCTTTCCGACCCCGGTGGGTCCGAGGAAGATGAACGATCCGATCGGCCGGTTCGGATCCGACAGACCGGCTCTGCTGCGGCGAATCGCATTTGCGACGGCGGTGACGGCGTCGTCCTGACCGACGATCCGCTCGTGGAGGTACTCCTCGAGATGGACCAGTTTCTCGACCTCTCCCTCCATGAGGCGTGACACGGGAATGCCGGTCCAGCGGGCGACGACTTCTGCGACGTCTTCGTCGTCCACCTCCTCTTTGAGCATCTTCATGTCCTCTTGGAGCGACTCGAGTTCGGTCTGGCGGTTTCCCAGCTCTTCGGCGAGCTGTGGCAGGCGGCCGTAGCGAAGCTCCGCGGCATGTTCGAGGTCTCCGGAACGCGCGGCATGTTCGGCCTCGGCCTTGGTCTCTTCGATCTGAGACTTGAGACTGCGGATTCGAGCAATGGCGTCCTTCTCGAGCTGCCAATGCGCACGCAGCCCGCCGATCTGCTCCTGGAGGTCGGCAAGTTCCTTCTCGAGATTGTCGAGCCGTTCGCGAGAGGCTTCGTCGGTCTCCTTCTGGAGGGCCGCCCGTTCGATCTCGAGCTGCTTGATTCGGCGCTCGAGTTCGTCGATCTCCTCGGGCATCGAGTCGATCTCGATGCGAAGCTTCGAGGCGGCTTCGTCGATGAGGTCGATGGCCTTGTCGGGAAGGAACCGGCCGGTGATGTAGCGATCCGAGAGGACTGCAGCGGCCACGAGAGCGGCATCGGTGATGCGCACACCATGGTGGATCTCGTAGCGCTCCTTGAGACCGCGCAGGATACCGATCGTGTCCTCCACCGACGGTGGCTCGACGAAGACCGGCTGGAACCGACGCTCGAGAGCGGCATCCTTCTCGATGTGTTTACGGAACTCGTCGAGCGTCGTTGCACCGATCATGCGCAGCTCACCACGAGCGAGCATGGGCTTGAGCATGTTCGAAGCATCCATCGCACCCTCGGCCGCCCCCGCCCCAACGATGGTGTGCATCTCATCGAGGAACGTGATGATCTCGCCCTGCGCGGACTTGATCTCGTTGAGCACCGCCTTGAGGCGTTCTTCGAACTCGCCCCGGTACTTCGCTCCGGCAACCATCGCGCCGAGGTCGAGTGCGACGATGCGTTTGCTCTTGAGGCCCTCGGGGACATCTCCGTCGGCGATGCGCTGGGCAAGGCCTTCTACGATTGCGGTCTTGCCCACTCCCGGTTCGCCGATCAGCACGGGGTTGTTCTTCGTCCTCCGTGAGAGCACCTGGATCACCCGACGGATCTCATCGTCACGTCCGATCACGGGATCCAGTTTCTGCTCCCGTGCCAGTTCGGTGAGATCACGCCCGTATTGCTCCAGTGCGTTGAACGTCGATTCGGGGTCTTGCGAGGTCACCCGTTGCGAACCGCGGACGTCTGCGAGCTGCTGAAGTATGGCATCTGCCGTGGCTCCAAGGTCACGAAAGGCTGCTCCTGCCGGGTCGTCGCTCTCGGCGAGCGCAAGGAGGAGATGGTCGACGGAGACGTACTCGTCGTGCATTTCCGATCGGTGCCGATCCGCGGCCTGGAGGACGCGAAGCAGCGACTGAGACATCGAAAGCTCGCCTCCGTACACTTTCGGAAGCGTGTCGAGATGTTGCTGCAGGGCCGCGCGCAACGCAGGAGGCTGCACGCCGAGTCCGGTGAGAATCGGGTAGACGATCCCGTCGGCCTGGGCGAGGAGTCCCAACGCGAGGTGGGAAGGTTCCACCGACTGGTGGTGTGCGGTCTTGGCGAGTTCCTGGGCGTCGACGAGCGCCTGTTGTGCCTTGTGCGTGAAACGGTCGAATTCCATGGGCTATCTCCGGTATGGTTCTCCAGGGGGAACCGTAGAAGGACTACTGCAATTCCAGAAAATCTGAGTCTCAGTATATCAAGTTTGGAGGAGAGGGTGGAGCCAAAAGCGCCGCGAGTGTCGGAGTTGTCGTTGGTCATGCAACCTCCGGACGCGAATTCGAACGGTTTCGTACATGGGGGCTCGATCATGAAGCTGGTCGACACGATCGCCGGGGTGGCGGCGATTCGCCATGCCCAGTCACGAGTGGTGACGGCGCAAGTGGACTCCCTGTCGTTTCTCGCTCCGGTACACATCGGGGATGTCGTGACGTTCGAGGCCGTTGTGACCCAGGCGTGGCATACCTCGATGGAGGTCAAGGTCGTCGTACATCGCGAGGATGCACTCCGTGGGGAGCGGACCTTGACGACGACTGCGTATCTGACCATGGTCGCCGTGGACCAGGATGGGCATCCGGTCGAGATTCCTTCGCTCGAGCCGTCGACCGACCGAGAACGGGAACGGCAGGCCGCAGCGGAAGTGCGCAGGGAGGAACGCATCCATCTGCGGGAGCGACTCGGGACGTAGAGTCAGGCGTCGAGCAGGGAGATACGGCGGTTGAGTGCGTCCAGGACGGCCCGCACGGTGGCAAGAGAAGGGTCGTCGTCACGGATGAGGGCGCTGCCGACGAATCGTTCGCTGAGGTTCGTGATGTCCACTTGTGCCAGAGCGATGCGGACATCGCCGAGTTCCTGGGTGGCCACTGCACTGAGATCCATGGTGATCGCGTCGTGAGCGACCTTCTCGATGGCGTGAAGGGTCGCCTCACCCACGAGCCTGGGTCGAGCGGCATCGGCGGTCGCGCCAACGGCCTGACCAGAGAACTCTTCGTCTTCCCACGACAGTGTCACGGTCACTCTCGCATCACCGTCTTCGAGTGATTCTTGAACATGGACGATGACCGGGCGTTCTCGCATGGCAGCAGCCTACTGCCTGGGACCACCAGGAGTCGGTTTAGACCTCGTCAGGCGCTGCACGGTATGCGGTCGCTTCATTCCCCTGACGAAGACCCCCC
>JAADGS010000027.1:86657-198335 GCA_013152275.1 Actinomycetota bacterium
CCTGGGGAAACAACGCTTTGTCATGCCCTGCATTCAAAGCGTCCTCGCCGGCCAGCGGATCCTCGGCAGAGGCCATTCCCGTGCATCTCGAGTGTCCAGTTCACCTATCCGCGTGTCCTCGAAGTACGAAACACAAAGAAAACCAGCCGTTTCTCTAGGCCATCACGGCTCTCGTGGAAGCCCACGCGCGCAGTCGTGCCACGTCCTCGGCGCGTGACACCGACAGCGGTACGGTGGAGCGAATCTCGTCGAGCACCCGTGCGGTCGTGAGCGGTTGGTCGGCGGCGACGGCCCGATACAGGGCGCCCACGATCGCCGTCTCGATCTCGGCACCGGAGAAGCCGGCGGTCTGTGCCACGAGCGTGGTCAGGTCGAAGCATGAGGGATCGTTTGCTCGCTTGGCCAGATGGACTCTGAGGATCTCGCGGCGCGCGTCCTCGTCGGGGAGATCGACGAAGAAGATGTCGTCGAACCGACCCTTGCGAAGCAGTTCCGGAGGCAGCGCATCGATCTGGTTGGCGGTCGCGACGAGAAAGACCTCCTCGGAATGGTCCTGCATCCAGCGCAGGAACGTTCCGAGAAGGCGGCGGGCCACGCCTCCGTCCTGGTCTCCGGTCGCGAATCCTTTCTCGATCTCGTCGATCCAGAGCACGGCCGGAGCCATCGCCTCGATTGTTCGAAGAGAACTGTCGAGACGGTTCTCGGATTCGCCGACGAACCTCCCGTAGAGCCGCGACGGGTCGAGCAGGACGAGCGGCAACCCCCAGGTGCGAGCGAGGGTTTTGGCGATGAGGGACTTTCCACATCCCGGTATGCCCGTGAGCAGGATCCCTCTTGGAGGATCGAGGCCGGGCATTTCGGAGTCCATGGCGATCCGGCGCACCCGCAACCAGGACTTCACTTCTTCCAGACCGCCGACCTCGTCGAGTGTGCCGGCGTCGGATTCGACGAGCTCGAGGACTCCGTCTGTGTTCAGGAGATCGGCTTTGGCGGCTCGCAAGGCCGAGATGTCGTTCGATCCGAGCCTGCCGTCCTGGAGTGCCTGGCGCTGGATGAGGCCGGCGGCCTCACGAAGCGTGATTCCTTTCAATGCGTTCGCGACCTCGGTGAGGTGGTCGTTGTCGAGGACCACCGGGAACCCACGATCCGCGAGCCGCCGAACGGTCCTTCTGACGAGCCGGAGCAGTTCCGCTTCGCTGGGCGGATGCAGCCTCCAGCGGTGGGCCAGTCCCTTGATCTCCTCCGGAAGATCGGGATGCGGGGCGGTGAGGATGATCGTCTGACTCCGGCGCTGCGCCTGGGCCAGCTCCTTGATTCGGCGGACGACGATCGGGTCGCGAAGGATCGGGTTGGCATCGGCGAACACGAATGCCCCCGGTGTCGAGATCTCTGCAATGAACCCGAGTGCCTGGTTCGGGTCGGTGCTCTGATACTGGGCCTGCTGCCGATCTCGGGCCAGACCTTGGGTTGAGGACCACGTCCAGACCGGAATGTCGAGTTCCCCGGCAGCGCTTCTCAGGACTTCAAGGAATCGTGGCTCCTCGTCTGTGGCGACGACGAGCAATGGGTACTGGGAAGCGAGCAGAACTCGAAGGTCGCCGGTGTTGTCCATGATCACAGATATCGCCCGCATCCGGGGGGACACTTAGGAGTTCCGGGGCACCTGCCGGGTTCAGAACTCGATGTGCCCGTCGCGATACGGACCGGGGGGCAATGACCCGGCGTCGGCTCGGCATCGGTCTCTTCGATACATCTGCCACGATGCCGCAGTCCGAACGTCGGCTCAGGGAGTGAGGTCGGCCAGTCCCTCGAGGACTCTGGCGACTTCCTCGAGGGTGTTGTAGTGGACGAATCCGACCCGGACCGCTCCTCCGGTTTCCAGCAGTCCGAACCGGTCCATGATGTTCAGCGCGTAGTAGTGACCCGACCACACGAAGATGCCTTCCTCGGCCAAACGCGTGGCCGCCACGTGCGGGTGCACACCGTCGATCGTCACTGCAAACGTAGGTACCCTGTCCTCGATCCGATCCACGCCCCAGAGGTGGGCGCCGTCGATGGCGGCGATGCCATCGAGGAACGCCCTCGCCATGTCGGATTCGTGTTGTCCGATCCACTCATAGGCAGCTATGAGTCGGCTGCGCCGAGGGCGGTCGGTGCCGACTGGAGCCAGGTTCGCGAGGTACTCCACGGCGGCGGCGACACCGGCGAGCGATTCAAAGCTCTGTGTTCCCGTTTCCCATTTCTCAGGTGGCTCCTCGGGGGCCGGGCGCACCTTGTATGCATCGATCCGGTCGAGAAGGTCGGTACGACCGTAGAGGACCCCCGTGTGTGGCCCGAAGAACTTGTATGCGGAACAGACGAGGAAGTCACAACCGATCTCGGCGACATCGAGCAGGCGGTGCGGTGTCGAGTGCACCGCGTCCACGAAGACGAGTGCACCCGCTGCATGCGCCCGGCGGGTCACCTCTTTGACATCGACTTTGGTTCCGAGGGCATTGGAGGCAGCGGTCACGGCCACGAGTCTGGTTCTCTCCGACAGGGAGCGATCGAGGTCGTCGAGATCGAGCGTTCCGTCGTCCCGGACTCCCACCTGCCGCACAACGGCGCCGGCGTCACGGGCGGCGAGCACCCATGGGGTGACGTTGGCATCGTGGTCGAGCGTCGTGACGATGACCTCGTCGCCTTCGTGCCACGAGTGGCCGATCGCCCTGCTCATGGAGAATGTGAGCGAGGTCATGTTCTGGCCGAATGCGATCTCGCCCGGGTGTTCTGCCCCGAGAAGCTCGGCCATCGCCGATCGGGCGGCATCGGTGATGGTGATGGCGTCCCGGCCCGGAGCGAAATGCGAGCTCAGGTTCGAGACCCCCGCCGTCAACGTGGCGGCCATGGCATCGATGACCGATCGGGGAGTCTGCGTTCCTCCAGGTCCATCCAGCCACGCGACTTGGCGGCCGTCCTGGGTTCGAGACAGTGCGGGGAATCGGGATCGAATGGTTGCGAGCATGGAGCGAACGATAGCGCTCGGCCTGCTCGGTGGAACTCGCCCGCGTGCGGCGACCCCCGGTGGCACAATGGCCATGTGCGATACGAGGTCGTCGCCCACACCGCCGATACCGGCATCATCGCCTACGGAAGAACGCTTGCCGAGCTGTTCGAGAACGCCGCGTACGCGATGTTCGACCTCATGTTCGATCTGGCTCCCTTGGTTGCGGCTTCGGAGATCGAGATCGTCGTCGAGGGCGAGGATCTTCAGGACCTGATGTTCGGCTGGCTCTCCGAGCTTCTGTTTCGCTTCGAGGTCGACGGACAGGTGTGGTGCCGATTCCGGGTGGGCATCGAGGGTGACCGGATCCGGGCGCTGGTCGGTGGTACGTCGGCGGCTTCGTTGCCATTGCGAGGATCACCGATCAAGGCTGTCACGATGCACGACCTCGAGGTCGTTCGCAAGGGACCCGAATGGGCAGCGACGGTCATCTTCGACGTCTGAGTTTGGGCAAGGCAGCAGCCAAAGGGCCGAATGAAGCGGCGAGGGAGTTCAGGGACTTGCTTGCCCGCGACGATCCGGGCGTCGATGTGCACAGGCCCTCCAGAGTGAAAAGGGAAGAGGAGGAGCGGGTCGGATCTCCGGAGGACACCCCGCTGTTGTGGGAGACGTCGAACCGACCGGCAAGGTGGCAGCGTGCACAGGACCGTTCAAGTGCCGGCTGCAACGCGTAACCTTGAGGCCGTGGAACTGCGAGCCCTCGGCAGGCATGTATGGGAGATCCCGAAGGAAGGCGGGATGCGTGTGCCCGGTCGAGTCTTCATCCCGGAGATGTTTCTTGTGGAGGCGGACAAGGCGCTGACGCAGGTGAAAAACGTTGCGTGCCTTCCCGGTATCGTTGAAGCCTCGATGGCGATGCCGGACATCCATTGGGGATACGGGTTCCCGATCGGGGGCGTTGCGGCAACCGACATCGAAGACGGCGGCGTCGTTTCACCCGGCGGCGTGGGGTTCGATATCGGCTGCGGCGTACGGCTCCTCGCTTCCAGGTTCACGGCAGAGGACTTCGAAGCGCGGGCCGAGGCGGTAATGGGAGAGCTCGATCGACGGATTCCACGGGGCCTTGGCAAGGGAGCCGTCGCCGACCGCCTCGACATCGACGAAGTGCTCAGTGACGGTGCTGCCGCGGTGCTTTCCGCCGGGTATGGCTGGGAGAGTGATCTGGATCGGTGTGAGGAGAATGGGACATCCGTCGGAGCAGTCCCCGCGTCGATCGGCGACCGCGCCAAACGGCGCGGGGGTGGACAATTGGGCTCGCTCGGGGCGGGTAACCACTTCCTCGAGGTCCAGGTCGTGGAGGAAATCCACGATGCCGCCACAGCGAACGTCTTTGGACTCGGTGCAGGGATGATCTGTGTGATGATCCACTGTGGGAGCCGGGGCCTCGGTCACCAGACCTGTACGGATCAACTGGAGATCATGGGCCGTGCCTCGGCTCGGTACGGGATCGAGCTTCCCGATCGGCAACTTGCCTCGGTCCCCGTGCGGTCCCCGGAGGGCGAACGGTATCTCGCCGCGATGGCGTCGGCAGCCAACTTCGCGTGGGCGAACCGGCACGTCCTCGCTCATGAAGTTCGTCAGGCCTTCGCTCGAGCATTTTCCACGACCCCGGAACATACGGGCATGCGACTCGTGTTCGACGTTGCGCACAATCTCGCCAAGATCGAGGAGCACATCGTCGATGGCTCGAGCCGGCGTTTGTGCGTACACCGCAAAGGGGCGACGCGTGCCTTTGGCCCCGGACATCCTGATCTCGCAGACGACCTCCGCGCGGTCGGCCAGCCAGTGCTCGTTCCGGGATCCATGGGGACGGCGTCGTGGGTGCTCGCCGGTGTGGAGAACAATCCGGCATTCTTTTCGGCGGCGCACGGTGCCGGCCGGATGATGAGTCGCAAGAAGGCCAAGCGGCGCGGATCGGGTGCGGACGTCAAACGCGCGCTCGAGAGGAAGGGGATTGTGGTGCGCCCAGGTTCGGTGGCGCTCCTGTCCGAGGAGGCGCCCTATGCCTACAAGGATGTGGACACGGTCGTCGGTGTCTGTGAGGAAGTCTCTCTGGCTCGCAGGGTGGCGCGACTGCGACCGCTTGGGGTCGTCAAAGGGTAGGAGGGTCGCCTCTCCGGTCGGTGACCCCGGTCGACCTTCGAAGTACGAGGTGCCGGGTACCGGGTATGCAGCACCGAGTATCCTCGAATCATGTCCGACGCCACCGCCCTCATCGTGATCGACGTGCAGCAGGGATTTGACGATTCCGGCTTTGGACGTCGCAATAACCCCGACTGTGAACGCAACGTGGCCATGCTGATCGATGCGTGGCGATCGAACGGCCGGCCACTGGTCTTCGTTCGGCATGACTCTGCAAAGAAAGGGTCCCCGCTCGCGCCAGGGACCGTGGGGAATGCTTTCAAGGATGTCGTTTCCGGCGACGCCGATCTGCTGGTCACCAAATCGGTGCACTCGGCGTTCTATGGACGGCCGGATCTCGACGCGTGGTTGCAGGAGCGGGGGATCGAGAAGGTGGCCATTTGCGGCATCCAGACGAACGTGTGCTGCGAGACGACCGCCCGGATGGCCTCGGACCTCGGGTATGAGGTGCAGTTCGTGGCCGATGCGACGTTCACGTTCGCCACGCACGGGCCGGATGGGGACGTCGTCTCGGCAGACGAGCTCACGAGGGCTACGTGTGCAAGCCTGGAAGGTGAGTTCGCGACGGTGGTGAGCACCGCGAATCTCGTGTCGTGACAGGTCGAGCTATTCGAACAGGTCTCGCAATTTCCTACGGATGTCCGGGTGTGCATGGCGGCGCAGAACGATGTCGCGTCGGTAACTGCGGTGCACCTCCGCGATCTGACGGCCGGTCTGCTCGATGGTCTCGTTCAACGAAGCCTTGATCGATTCCAGATCGCTCTCGAGACGTTCGATGCGTTCTCGGAGTTCGAGAACTTGTTTGACGCCCTCCAGGTTCAGGCCCTGGTCGGTGAGGCTCTGAATCAGAGCGAGGCGTTCAATGTCTTCCTGCGAGTACCGGCGCGTACCGCCCGGTGTCCGGTACGGCTCGATCAAACCCCGGCGTTCGTAGATGCGCAGCGTCTGCGGGTGCACACCTGCGAGTTCGGCGGCCACCGAGATCACATAGACTGCCTGATCCTTGCGCTTCGCCATGATCTACACCTCGAGGCCTTCGCGAGGATTGATCCCCGCCTCGAATTCCTCTGCGAACTGCTGAAGCATCTTCTTGGCTTCCCTCGACAGCCTGGTGGGCACGACGACCTCGACGGTGACCAGGAGATCACCAGGGCGTCCCCTCTTCTTCTTGACGCCGCGGCCACGAACACGGAAGGTGCGCCCACTGCGGGTTCCGGCCGGGATCTTGAGGCGCACCGGTTCGTCGAGGGTCGGGACCGTGATCTCGGTTCCGAGCGCAGCCTCCGTGAACGTGATGGGCACCTTGATCTTCAGATTGTCGCCGGCACGCCGAAACAGCTTGTGTCTCGCCACGTGCACCTTCACGAGCAAGTCGCCTGCAGGTCCACCGTTCTTTCCTGGAGCACCTTTGCCCTTGAGCCGCACGACGGCACCGTTCTTGACGCCTGCCGGGATCTTGACTTTGATCGTGCGGGAGAGCGTCGTCGTTCCAGAGCCATGACACGTGTGGCATGGGGTTCTCACCGTCGTCCCGGTGCCGCCGCATGTTGGGCATGGCCTGGTCGTGGAGAAGAAACCTTGGCTCTGGGCGACCACGCCGCTTCCGCGGCACGTCGGACACGTCTCCACCGGAGTACCCGGCTCCGCTCCACTACCTCGACACGTCCGACACACCGTCTCGCCCTTGACGGACACCGTTGTCGTGACGCCGCGAATCGCGTCTTCGAAAGACAGATGGAGTTCGGCGCTCGTGTCGGCTCCTCGCTGCGGGCCGGACCGTCGACCTGCGGTGCCTCCGAATCCGAACACTTCTCCGAGGCCTCCCCCGAACAGATCCCCGAGGTCCTCGAATCGAATCTTCTGGCCGGCACCGAAGCCGCCGGGAGCGTTCTGGAAGCCGCGGAACCCACCGGAATCGACCATCCGCCGCACCTCGTCGTACTCCTTTCGCTGCTCCTCATTGGAGAGCGTCGCATACGCCTCCGAGATGTCCTTGAACTTCTCTTCGGCTTTCGCGTCAGTAGGGTTCGCGTCGGGGTGGTACTGCTGAGCGAGTTTGCGGTAGGCGCGCTTGATCTCCTTGGCGTCCGCATTCTTCGAGACACCAAGGACTTTGTAGAAATCCTTGTCGACCCAGTCCCTATTCATGATCCACTGCGACGAGTGCTGCGCGGATCACACGACCATGCAACGTGTAGCCACGGCGCATCTCTTTGGTAACCACGAGCCTGCCTTCGCCCTCCGAAGGGGCGATAGCTGCTTCGTGGGCCTCCGGGTCGAAGGGAACTCCGACGGACGGGATCGGTTCCAGGCCCTCGTTGCGGAGGATGTCCAGGAGGAGATCGCGAGTGCTGCGGACTCCCTCGAGGAGTCGCTCCTCGGCCGGTGAGCCCGGCTCGGTGGCAAGAGCGGCATCGAGCGAGTCCAGCACCGGCAGCAGGTTCTTGGTGACCCGCTCGGCCGCCCGTTCGATGTTCTGTGCCTGCTCGCGCAGCATTCGCTTCCGGTAATTGTCAAAATCGGCCGCGACGCGCTGCAGATCGTTGAGGTAGGTTCCTGCTTCCTGCTGGAGCGCCGCCACGGTCCGCAGGAGAACCTGGACTGCCTGGGACGGGTCCTCAGGCAGCTCCAGTCCGAGATCGCGCGGGTCGATAACCTCTTCTTCCGGCAGGATCTCTGCCGGCACGACAGCTTCTGGCTCTTCGGTCATCAGGACTCATCACCTTCGTCGATGATCTCGGCTTCGACGACGTCCTCGTCGGAGGGGCCTTCATCGCTCCCGGCCGCCGTTTGCTGGGCCTGCTCGGCCTGCTGTTGGTACAGCCGCTGTGCGAGGGACTGCGAAGCCGACACCACGGCGTCCATCTTCGCCCGGAGGTCTTCCGTCGACGCGTTCTCGTCGTTGAGCGTCGTTCGCAGCTCTTCGAGCGCAGACGTGATCGCCGTCTTCTCCTCGTCGTTGAGTTGTTCCGCCTGCTCGGTCAGCAACTTGTCCGTCTGGTGCGCCAACTGGTCTGCCTGGTTGCGCGTCTCTGCTGCTTCACGAAGCCTGCGGTCCTCTTCTGCGTACTGTTCGGCATCGTGAACCATGCGATCGATGTCCTCTTGGGCCAGGGCAGTGCCACCGGTGATCGTCATGGCCTGCTCTTTGCCGGTGCCGAGGTCTTTCGCCGAGACGTGAACGATGCCGTTCGCATCGATGTCGAACGTCACCTCGATCTGGGGGACCCCCATCGGAGCAGGTGGAATACCCGTCAAGCGAAACTTGCCAAGGCTCTTGTTCGCGGCAGCCATCTGGCGCTCGCCCTGCAGCACGTGAATCTCCACCTCCGGCTGGTTGTCGTCGGCCGTCGTGAAGATCTCGGACCGGCGGGTCGGGATCGTGGTATTGCGCTCGATCATCTTGGTGGCGATACCGCCCTTGGTCTCGATCGACAGCGTGAGGGGGGTCACGTCGAGCAGGAGGATGTCCTTGACATCTCCGGTGAGCACACCGGCCTGGATGGCGGCGCCGGCAGCGACCACCTCGTCCGGGTTGACGCCCTTGTGGGGTTCCTTGCCGCCGGTGAGGTCACGTACCAGCTCCTGGACGGCCGGCATCCGGGTCGATCCACCGACCAGCACGACGTCATCGATCGCGGACACGGAGATGCCGGCGTCCTTGATGGCCTGCTCGAATGGCGGCTTGCACTTCGCCAAGAGGTCCTCGGTCATCTTCTGGAACGTGGATCGGGAGAGCTTGACCTGCATGTGGAGCGGTCCCGCTGCCGTTGCCGTGATGAACGGAAGGTTGATCTCGGTTTCGGCGACCTGCGACAACTCGATCTTCGCCTTCTCGGCCGCTTCTTTCAGGCGTTGGACCGCCATGCGATCCGCCGACAGGTCGACGCCATGCTCGTTCTTGAACTCGGTGACGAGCCAGTCGACGATCGCCTGGTCCCAGTCGTCGCCGCCCAGGTGGGTGTTCCCCGACGTGGACTTCACCTCGAAGACGCCCTCACCGATCTCCAGGACGGACACGTCGAACGTGCCGCCACCGAGGTCGAACACCAGGATCGTATGGTCGTGTTCCTTGTCGAGACCGTAGGCGAGTGAAGACGCCGTCGGTTCGTTGATGATGCGCTGCACTTCGAGGCCTGCGATCTGTCCAGCCTCTTTCGTGGCCTGGCGCTGCGCGTCGTTGAAGTATGCGGGCACGGTGATTACCGCTTCGGTGACCGGCTCCCCGAGGTACGACTCGGCATCACGCTTGAGCTTCATCAGGATGCGTGCGGAGATCTCTTGGGGCGTGTAGCTCTTGCCTTCGATCTCGACTTTCCAGTTCGGATCGCCCATGTGTCGCTTCACGGAGTGGATCGTGCGGTCCGGGTTGGTGATCGCCTGCCGTTTGGCGACTTCTCCGACCATCACCTCGCCGTCCTTGAACGCGACGACCGACGGGGTGGTGCGGGCGCCTTCCGCGTTCGGGATGATGATGGGCTCGCCGCCTTCGAGGGTGGCGATCACGCTGTTTGTGGTACCGAGGTCGATACCGACTGCCTTGGCCATGGGGAACTCCTCAACTGTGTCAGATTTAGTGTGTCACAAGTGTATAACCTGAGTGACCCTTTGTCATATTTCATCTTTGTCACTGAACCCAGGGCTCAGGGGGGTCGTCACGACCCCCCTGAGCCCTGGGTTCAATGAGGGGGCTACGCGGTGGCGGCGAGGCGTCCCTCGAGGCGGTGGCCGAGCACCTTGACGATCGGGACGAGTGCCGCGCAGATGGCCACGCCGATGGCCAGCGTCACCCAGACGTCCCTGAGGGCAGAGCCTTCGACGGCGATCTTGAAGATCGGATCCAGGAAGTAGTACGTCGGTCCCAGGTGCGCGATCCACTGTGGCAGGTTCGGGAAGATCGGAAAGATCACCGGGAAGAGGAGCAAGATCCCTGCCGACTTGAACAGGGTGAACAGGACGGTCGAGTCCTTGGATACGGACCCGAGGATGAGGCCGATCTCGGCCATCATCACGCCGGCGATCGCGAGCGAGATCAGCATGGCTCCACCATGGCGGCCCCAGGCGGAGTTGAGGAGCAGCGTGAACACCCCGGTTGCGATCGCCAGCACAAACCCGAACAAGCCCTTGGCGGCCAGCACCTCCGTCATGCGAGCCGGTGTGGCCAGTACGGCGTCGAGGGTGCGGTTCTCCCGCTCTTGCACGATGCTCATGGCCGGAATGAACGAGCCGCCGATGACTACGGCGTAGATCATCACGAGTGGCAGAAGGCGGGTGACGAGGTCGTATCCTTCCTGGCCGAGCGAGATCACCTTCACGTCGACGGGGGCCGGAGCGCCCGCGATGCTCCGGATGAGATCGAGCATGGTCACCTCGAGGATGATGCGGTTCGACACAAGACTCTCCCCGGAGACGAACAGGTGCAGCTCCGGCATTGCGCCCGTCTTCACGTCCGTGTCGAAACCGGGCTGGAGAACGAGTCCGGCATCGAGGTCGTTCGACTCGACCATGCGCTTGAGCTTCTCCACCGAATCGAGGACGGTCACCTTGATCCCATCGAGTTGCCGGACCTGCGCCGTGATGACCGAGTTCCCTTCATCGACAACACCGAGGCGGGGCTGTGCTTGGAACAAGGTCCCGAACACGCCTCGAATCAGCAGAGTGATCAGGATCGGCAGGACGATCGCGTAGAGGAGCAACGGCGATCTGGGTCCGACCTGGAGCTCGCGTCGGAACAGGGCAAGAAGTCTCATAGCGTCTCGACTTTCCGCTTGAGGACGAAGACTCCTGCGCCAAAGGCGACGGCGCTCCATGCGACGGTCATCGCGAAGAAGGGAGCGGTCTCGCTCCATCCGGCTCCATAGGATGTGGCACGCACGATGGCTTCGGTCATGCCGTAGGACGGCAGGACCTGGATCCACGTCGCCGGCGTGCCCGGGAACAAAGCCGCTCCGGCGGGAATCATGATCGGAATCATGAGGAACATGCTCCAGAAGAGAATCTCGATGAAATCCTTGCCGGTCGCTCCTGCAAGCAGGGCAAGCCCGGTCACGAGGAACGCACCGAGGAGGAGCGCGGCCGCGAGCACGAGCGGCCGGCCGCCAAATGATCGGATCGCGACCATCAGGACGGCGACTTCGGCGAACGCAAGCCCGGTGCCGAGCAGCGTCTTGGCTGCCAGGAAGTCCGACGTCCGAGCCGGTGTCACGAGTATGGCCGTGACGGTTCGGGAGCGTATCTCCTCGGCGATGAGCGCGGCAAAGGCGAACATTTCCATCATGAGGGCGAAGATGGCCAACAGCGGGCGCATCCGCTCTTGCATCGAGATCTGGTCACCCGTCCGGTCCGGACCGAGCACCATGGCTTCTTCGGCCGGCGCCGACACCGGTGGCCGGTTGCCGGCGATCATGTAGGCGAGCTCGCGAACCATGCTGCGCATGGCCTCGCGGATCTCGGGGGGTGTACCGGCCGGAACGAACACCCGCACGGTGGTCTGCCGACCGGTCGCGACGGCGCTCAGAAAGCCATCGGGGAAGTCGATTCCTGCGGCCAGTTGGTTCTGTTTCTCTTCGACCGCGGTCTGCAGCGCCTCCGATGTGTCGAAGTTCGTCAAGGCGAGCCCCTCCTGGTCGCCAAGTCGGGCGAGGAGCGTCTCGATCCCGGTTCCGTGGACTCCGAGACGGATCGTTTCGTCGACGGTGTCAGGCATCGCCCAGAAGAGCGCGACGTAGCCGACGAGGGCGAGCGTGGTGATGAACACGAAGAAGCGATCCCTGCTCATCTGGGCGACGTCCTTGCGGACGATCGCCCAGATGATGCGTCCTCGGTTCATGCCACGAGCCTCTTGCCGGCGAAGTGAATGAAGATATCCTCCAACGTGGCCTCTTCCGTGTGGATCGTGAGGAGGTCGTCCTGGGCGACTGCCTGGCGGATCCGCTCGCCGGCATCCTGATCGTCGAGTGGGATGACGATCTCGACGATTTCGCCGTCCCTCCTGGCTCTGATCCTGACGGAACGCCGGCCGTAGGTCTGCTTGAGGTTTTCTGGTGTGTCGGTGACCAGGATGCGGCCCTCATCGATGAACGCGACACGATCGGACAGCTTGTCGGCCTCCGTCATGTCGTGGGTCGTCAGCAACACGGCTGCTCCACGAAGCGCCTCTTCCCGGATCACCTGACGAATCGACTGAGACGAGACCGGATCGAGACCGTCGGTCGGCTCGTCGAGGAACAGAACGTCGGGTGTGTTGATGAGCACCCTGGCAATCATGAGGCGCTGCTTCATTCCCTTGGAGAACTCGGCGACCCGATCACCGCCGCGGTCGGCGAGGTCGACTCTTCGAAGGAGCGAGTCGGCGTCGAGATTGGCGATTCCGAAGAGCCGACCGAAGAAGATCAGGTTCTCCCTGGCCGACATGTTGCCGTAGAGATTCTTTTCTTCGAACGCCACGCCGATGCGGGCCTGAATCTCCGTGGCCCTTGTGGGCATGCTCATGCCGAGGATCGTGATCGTGCCCGTCTGCGGCTTCAGCTGGCCGGTGAGCATCTTGATGGTCGTCGACTTGCCGGCGCCGTTCGGGCCCAGGAATCCGAGGATCTCTCCCGGCGCGACGGTGAAACCGATGTCGTCGACGGCGAGTTGCCCGTCGTACGAGTAGCCGATCCCTTCGACCCGGATGGCTGGTTCACTCATGTGGTCCCCTTCTTCCAGCGTTCCATGAGTGCAGGCCACTCTCGTTCCCAGAAGAGAAAGGCATCGCGCATCTCCACGAGGCGGTTTCCTCGGTTCGTGTCATTGCCGACGGCGGCGATGCCACGTTCAGCCAGCCGGCGCAGGTTGATGATCTCATCTCCTTGGCGCTCGAAGACCGTCTGCCAAGCTCCGGGTGTGACACGGTGGTGCATCTCGCGGGATCCCGGCTTTCGGTACCGGTCGATAAGCCCCACCTGCTCGAGAAGACGACTCATCGTGCTCGTGGAGCTCTTCGAGGTGCCCAGTGCCTTCACCAGCTCGCCCGTGGACTGGCCGGGGGGGATCACACACCATCAGCCATCCGATCAGGCGACCTGCCATTCGGGGGAGGCCGTTGGACACGTAGTAGGAACCGAAGGCCTCGACGATCCGTGCAATGTCGGAGTCTTCATCACTCGGCGGCATGATCGTTCCGAACGTTCAGGAATGACCGAACGATACCAAATTGGTACCGTGGAGATCATGCAGATACCCGAAGCAGCGGAGCAGCGTCTCCAACGAGAACTGATCATCTGGTTGACCACGGTCACGCCGACCGGGCGGCCGCAGACGTCACCGGTGTGGTTCTTGTGGAAGGACGGCGAGTTCCTCATCTACAGCCTCGCCGATACGGCACGGGTTCGGAACATTCGGGCGAATCCGCATGTCGCCCTCAACTTCGATGGGGACGGTGTGGGCGGTGCAGTCGTGACCTTCGAAGGAGTCGCGCGTATCGATGATGCTGCCCCGCCGGCGAGCGGCATGCCCGAGTATGTCGAGAAGTATCGTGACGACATGGCCGAGAACAAGTGGACGCCGGAGGTGTTCTCGGCCCGCTATTCGGTGCCGATCCGAATCACCCCGCGGCGGGTCCGATCCTGGTGAGAGGGTGGGGGTCGGGTCTTCTCGGTGTCGTGCGTTCGATTCGAGTGATCCGTCAGGGTTGGTGTATTCACCGACGACCGACTGTTCCGTGGTGCGGTGGATCGATGGGAGAGTTCGATCGTTGCACCGAAACCGATGTGCTGTGACTGTGGTCACAGGGGCTCTTTGAAGACATGCTCACGCCTCAGGGAGTTACCGCTTCGCCCACCCGATCAGGTTCGAGACGAACCGGTCGGCGAGCGCCAGTTGGGCAACGCTGACATATTCGTCCGGCTGGTGGGCTTGGGCGATGTTTCCGGGGCCGAGGAGAATCGAGGGAATCCCGGCGTTCGAGAACAATCCTGCCTCGCTCCCATAGGTGACTTTCCCCGTGTCCCGGCGCTCGGCGAGGCTGTTCGCCCATCGGACGATCTGTGCATCTCGGGCGGTGGAGAGACCAGGGAGATACACATTGGGCTCGATGTGGATGGCGCCGTAGCTTCCCATCTCGCGTGCCAGCCTGTCGCCTTCTTCCCGGATGCGTCGGAGGATCGTGTCGAGGTCGTCTGTGGGGAGATTGCGGATCTCGAACTGGAAGACACAGGAGCCGGGGACGATGTTCAGGGCGGTGCCCCCGGCGACGGTACCGACGTGGACCGTGCTGTGCGGCACGACGTATCCGGGATCGAAGGGACCGTTCTTCGCGATATCCCGGGCCAGGTCTTGAAGGAACACGATGAGTCGTGCCGCATACTCGACTGCGTTGACACCTTGCGGGGCGAGGGAGGAATGGCGTTCTACTCCCGTCACATTCACTCGATAGGTGCCGATGCCTTTGTGATCGGTAACGACCTGCATCTCCGTCGGTTCTCCGACCACGCAGAATCGAGGAAGAACCGGGAGGGATTCGAGCGCTCGAATCAGATCAGGTGCACCCAGACCACCGACTTCCTCGTCGTAGGAGAGGGCAATGTGGATGGGAACTCTGAGATCGGCAGCGACGAAGGCCGGCAGAGCGGAGAGGATGGCGGCGATGAAGCTCTTCATGTCGGCGGTACCGCGGCCGTAGAGACGCTTCTTGTGCTCGGTTGCTGTGAAGGGGTCGGTCGACCAGTTCTGGCCGTCGACCGGAACGACGTCGGTGTGTGCCGAGAGAACGACACCGGGTTCGGATATCGGTCCGATGACGGCCAGCAGGTTCGCTTTGGTCCCTTGGGGGTTCGGAATCCGGCGGCTTTCGATACCGTGCTTCGCCAGGAGGTCTTCGACGAATGCGATGAGCGGCAGGTTGGTCCCGGCACTCGTCGTGTCGAAAGCGACGAGCTGCCGGAGCATGTCGATCGTACGCATGGGCAGATCCTAAAGGCTCGCTGCACTCGTCGAATTCGGCACCCGGTATCTCTACGCCGGGTCGACCCAAGATCCGGGGGCGAACGCAGCCATCACCGCTTCGCGGCTGCTGTTCCCCGCATTGCGTTCCATGCGCCATTCAACGGAACGTCGGCACTTCCTGCGGGGGACCTCGGTCGACAATCCGTACGCGTCGGTACCCTGTGACCGTGAACAAGCTGGAACCGACTCCCCGCTGGGTCGTCGCGGTGCTCGGCCTGGCTCTGCTGACGCTCCTGACGGTCGTGGCGATCGGTGCACGGCAGATTCCCGGCGCGACCGGTGATTCACAATTGCCGCTGGACTCGCGAGCGATGGGACAGATCCTCGCGGTCACCGCCTGGCTGGTGATGGTCGCGTTGCTGATCTGGATCATGTTGCCGGGTGGGGTACGGAAGAAGCAAAGGACGCCCCCGAAGCGGAAGTCGTGGTTGGCGGCTGCCTTGGTACTGGTCGCTCTGCTGGCCGTGTTCATGCAGGTGGGAAAGTTCACACAGTCGGGAAAGCAGCATTCGGATCTCACGGCGGAGCAGCCGTCGACGATGCTGAGTGTCCCGAACGCGCAGAACCCGACCGCCGTGTCGATGGGGTCGCGTGCAGCCTTGCCGGCCGGCTCGACGGCAGGGCTTCTGCTCGTGGCGGCCGCAGTGGTCCTGGCGGTCGTGGCACTGTCTGCAATCGGGAAGGGGAGGAACGACCAGTCCGACATGGAGCCTGTCGAGGAGCCTGACTTCTCGAGCGTCATCGATGATCTCCTCGCAGAGTTGGAGCACTCCGGCGATCCGAGAGCCGTCGTGATCGGAGCGTACGCGCGAATGGAGCAGGCGCTCGGAAAGGACGGCATGTCGCGCCGCAGCACGGAAGCGCCACTGGAGTTCCTCGACCGGGCACTTCGCCAGTTGGATGTGAGTGGACATGCCGCGAAGCGTCTCACCGGCCTGTTTGCGGAGGCGCGTTTCAGTCCGCATGTGATCGATGAGGGAATGTCGGCGGAGGCGATCGATGCCCTTCGTGAAATCCGTGATGAGTTGAGGGCCAAGGCATGAGACGGGTGGTGGTGGCGACTCTGGCGGTGGCGGTGGTTGTCACGGGCATCCTGTTCTGGTTTTCCGGCTTCATGGAGGCAGCCGCCTATGAGGTGCTGCTGGGAGTCGTTGCCGTCGCCGGTCTGGTCGCGTTGCGCACGTCGGTACCCACCTCCCGGTCGGCGATCGGCGCGCCGGCGCGCCGGCGCGCCGTCCCTCCGCAACTCGAGCGCCTGGAGCGAATCGTCAGGTTTGGAACGAGCACGGCCATCGATGCCGATCGCCGGTTGTACCGGGTCTTGCGCGACCAGGCCCGCGAGTTGCTGCTCAGCCGTTACGGGGTGGATCTGGACGCCGAGCCGGAGGAGGCAAGGCGGCTGTTGGGTGACGGCGCATGGGAACGCATCCGTCCCGATCGGCCCGTTTCCAAGGATCCTCTCGGTCCGGGTGCCGAGCTGTCGGAAGTGGATATGGTCGTCGGCGCGATCGAACGCATCGCCGGTCGGTAGGCTGCGGCTGATGAACGAACTCGATGTGCAGCAGGTTGCCACGCTGGCCA
Organism: Actinomycetota bacterium; assembly: GCA_013152275.1. NCBI lineage: Bacteria > Bacillati > Actinomycetota > Actinomycetota bacterium. Next base: position 103,408 of record JAADGS010000027.1, read on the forward strand.
GGCGTGTCCTCGATGAAATCGAGCGGGCGGTGATCGGAAAGCGGGCTGCTCTCGAGCTGATGCTGCTGTCGATTCTGTCGGACGGTCACATCTTGATCGAGGATTATCCGGGACTTGCGAAGACGCTGATGGCTCGCTCGTTCGCTCAAGTCACGGATCTGGCATTCAACCGTGTGCAATTCACCCCCGATCTGATGCCGATGGACGTGACCGGGTCCATGGTGCTGGGTGCCGGACGACAGCTCGAGTTTCGTCGAGGGCCCGTGTTCACGAACCTGCTGCTCGCCGACGAGGTGAACCGTGCGCCGGCGAAAACGCAGGCGGCCCTGCTGGAGGCGATGCAGGAACGCCAGGTGACCGTGGACGGCGTGACACATCCGCTCGATCGGCCATTCCTGGTCATGGCGACTCAGAATCCGATCGAGTACGAAGGCACCTATCCACTGCCGGAGGCGCAACTCGACCGCTTTCTGATGCGACTCTCCGTCGGGTATCCGGAGCCGGAAGACGAATGGCGAATCTTGGAGGACCGCATGGAGCGACGGTCCGACGACGTACGGCTCGACGTTGTCATCGATGGTCGGACATTGCGAGGAATGCAGCGGGTGGTCGAGAGCGTCCACGTTTCCGAGCCTGTCGGCAAATACATCGTGGATCTTGTCGGGTCGACGCGGACACGGAGAAGGACACAGGTCGGAGCGAGCCCTCGGGGATCGTTGGCGGTGATGAAGCTGTCCAGGGCGAAGGCTGCGGTCGATGGGCGAGACTTCGTCACACCCGACGACGTCAAACGCGTTGCCATCCCTGCCCTTGCGCACCGCATCATCCTGCGCCCCGAGCTCTGGGTTCAGGACGTCCGGGGCGAAGACGTCGTGGAAGAGTGCCTCGACACCGTTCCCACTCCACCATCCGTGCCGCGCGACGAATGACCCGTCTGGTCTCTCCTCGCTTCCGCACCTATGCGGTGCTGGGAGTCGTGGCGTTGATCGGAGGCCTCGCCTCCGGCAGGCCCGAGCTCGTTGCCGTGTCCGCGCCCTTCATCTTGCTGATCGGACTCGGCCTGATGGGGACCTTCGATCTGTCTCCGGTGCTCGAGGCTCGATTCGATCGGGATCGCGCCTTGGAGGGCGAAGATGTTCACCTTCACATCGCCATTACTTCGCGGGCCGTCCGCTTACTGGAGGTCTCGTGCGATCTGCCTGCCGGGCTCTCGGTTGCGCCAGACCAGGACGATCCGCTGATCACTCTCGTCGGCGAGACCGGTGTCGTGATCCGTCACGGCGGCGGGCTGGTGGATCTCACCGTGCGCCTGTCCTGCGATCGGTGGGGTGCCTACCGTCCGGCCTGGATTCGGCTGCGAAACCGGCAGGGCCTCACGCAGTTCGTTCACGTGGGCGTGTTCCCCGTTGATCTCGAACTGCGCGTCTATCCAAGGACCGATACGCTTCGCCGCCTCTTTCAACCGGTGGAGACACAACTCGGGTTCGGGGACCTGGTCTCACGAAGGAAGGGAGAGGGACTCGAGTTTGCCGATATCCGACCGTTCAGTCCCGGTGACGACCCTCGCCGTATCAACTGGAGAGTCAGCGCCACGGGGCGAGGTGTCTGGGTCAACGATCGACATCCCGAACGCAACAGCGATGTGGTGCTGCTCGTCGACACGCTTGCCAGTGCTCGTCGAGGAGTAGGTGTCGTGCTGGACCTGGCGGTACGAGCAGCGGCTGCAATCGCGGCCGGACACCTGGGGCGCCATGATCGTGTCGGACTGATCTCGTTCGGGGAGCCCATTCGGTGGCTTCAGGCGGGCATGGGTGACGTTCAGCGCTATCGGATACTCGACACGCTGATGGAGAGCCATGTCCATTGGCAGCTGCTCTGGCGGGGCGTGCGAGTCGTCCCGCCAGGTGCCCTTCCCGCGAAGGCGCTGGTCGTCGGGCTCACGCCGCTGCTGGACGATCGGGTGATCGAGGCATTCGGCGAGCTTGGCGGGCGAGGCTTCGATGTGATCGTCATCGAGATTCCTCCCGAACCGTTCCTGCCCAACGCCGAGAAACCGCCCGATCGTGTGGCGCGTCGCATCTGGAAACTCGAACGCGAAGCAACACGAAGTCGCTTCGCGCGTCACGGCATCGCCGTTGTGCGGTGGGACCCGAGCGAGCCTCTGCAGCAGGCGCTCGTGAATGCGCAGAGCTACCGAAGGAGTCGTCTTCGTGCACGAGCGTGAATCGATGGTGTTGGAGAGGATCGGCGCGCGTCGGAAGATCCGCCGGGATGTGGTGACGGCCTTGCTGGGAGCGTTTGCCGTGTTGCTGGCCGGTGTCATCGGTGTGTTCGGTGCCACGGGGCTTCCTCCGCTCCGACTCGTGGCGCTTGTGGCACTGGTGCTGTCGGCTCTCGGACTGACCGCCGGTGCATCATGGCCGATCACCGGCGCCGCGGTGCTGCTCATTGTCGAATGGGCCGTCGGACTGGCCGCTGGATCGGTTGTGTCCGGGTGGACTCCGTACTTTGCCGTCGGGCTGTATCTGCTCGTGGAGTCGGGGGTGACGGTGCTCGAGCGAAGAGGCGTTGTGGAGGCGCCGGAAGAGCCGAATCCGGGCAGGATCGCCGCCGTTGCCGCCACGTCGCTTGTCGTGTGGGCGGTGGCGGCGCTGATTGTCCAGCTGAGTCGCTTCGAGATATCCGTCGGAGCGTTCACTCAGATCGCAGGAGCGGCGGCGGCAGCGGCCGTGGTCGCGACGCTCGGCAGGCTGCTGCGGAAGAGAGTGTGATCCGAACGGTGCCCGCTGCACCGGGTCCCGAGGGTCCTGGTGTTCGGCCGCCGGCTTTCCCGGGCACGGCGAGGTTCGCTTCCCTGATCCTGCGATGGCCGGTCGCCGTTTGCCGGGGGAGGAGCACCGGCTCGGCTTCGTTGCCGGCGCCCTAACGAGATCCTCGTGCAGGGCGGAGGAGCACCTCACCTCCGATCGGACGAAAACCCGCGGCCAGGAAGGCCCGCAGTGACGCCGCATTGCCGGGTGAAATCGAGGCAAAAAGCCAGTCTGCCTTGCCTACGAGGCCTCGTGCATCGGTGATGAGGCTGCGACCCACACCCCTGGAGCGAGCGCTCTCGGGGACCTCGACGCTCACGTCCAGGCGACCTGCCACACCGGTGCCGAGGATGACCAGCCCGCGGTCGTCCCCGTAGACACGCACGTCGACCCGCAGATTCCGGGCGAGTCGCGTTCGTGGATGATCGTCGAGATCGAATCGTTCCGGCAGCGCCGGAGCGTCGAGCCCGGGTGCGACGAGGAGATTGTCCAGGCAGCCGATCCATCCGTCCCTGCCGGCAAGCCATGTGAGAAACCTCGCGTTGTGCGCGCCACCGTATCCATCCGCACCCGCCGCTCGGATTGCATCCGCCTCGAGAGCCGTGGCGACGAAGGCGTGCCCGGTGAAGGCGATGACCGCTTCGAGGCTGCGCCAGGAGGGAAGCACGTCGACAGCTCCGTCGACGGGAGGGAATCGGCCGGCCGCTGCGTCCTCGAGGACGGCGAGAAGTGGATGCGGTGCCATGAAGCGGGATGCTATCGACACGATCGGTGGGCTGCGAACGCCTCCGGCATGACCGGACCGCCCTCGGCATGATGTTCAGAGCGGGCCCGTGCGGAGTCGCCGTACTCCCGGCGTACTTCGGCTGCAGGACGAAGCGCGGGAGGAGAGCGCGGCGCCGCCGATGCCATCGGTGGTGGTCGCGATGTCGGTCGACACCTGCGGTAGATGCCGGTGCTCCACACGTCTCTCTCTGTGGCCGGACAGGTCGTCGGTGGGAGACACGCCGCCCGTACCATGGAGGACGCAGCCGAAAGGGAGAATCTGCACCGCTTGTCGGGCCGGCGGCAGTGTGTGCGTTCTCCGCCCACGATCGTCGGTGAGCAGTATCCTCTTGCCTCATGCAGGTGTCTCGCCATCGTCGGGGAACCCGAGGAGCCGTTGCGGCGTTCTGGTCCGCGATCCTTCCTGGTCTTGGGCAGCTATACGTAGGGCGTCGACGGCGGGGATGGGTGATGCTCCTTGTCACGTTTGCGCTGGTGGTTGCCGCCGGAGTCGTTGCCTCCGAAGGACTGTCGAACCTGCTGAAGGTGCTTGTCCGGCCGGACGTTCTCGTCGGTATCTTCGTCGGCAACATCGTGCTCTTCGCTCTGCGGGTGGCTTCCGCGATCGATGCGTACCGTCTCGGCTCGGGGGTTTCGAGTGGTTTGCTTCGACCTGAGGCCGCCGGACTGTTCATCATTCTTGCCGCGATTCTTCTCATCGTTCCCCACGCATATCTGGGGTACGCGGACCTGGTCACCCATCGGGCGATCAGCTCCGTGTTCGAGTCTGCCTCTTCGACGTTGACGACGGCGGCGGCAGTGGTATCGACGACTGCCGGAGGGAGTAACACGAGTGCGCCGACCAGCACGGTGACGTTGCCGACGACCACCACGACGACTGCCCCTCTTTGGGCAGGCCAGGGAAGGTTGAATATCTTGTTGCTCGGTGGTGACGCGGGAGTGGGGAGGACCGGGATTCGCACCGATACGATGATGGTGGTGAGCATCGACCCGGAGACCGGGGATTCGGCGATCCTGCAGGTGCCACGCAACTTCGCACGAATGCCGCTGCCGACGAATCTGCGCATCAACGAGTGCAACTGCTTTTCCGACATTGCCAACGCGATCTATCAGTTCGGGGAGAAGCATCCGGATCTCTATCCCGACGCAGCCGATCCCGGGGCGGCGCTGATCATGGCTTCGTTCCAGCGCCTGATGGGCATTCCGATCCACTACTACGCGCTCGTCGATCTGGAAGGGTTCGTCGACATGGTGGACGCCGTCGGGGGAGTATCGATCTACGTTTCCAAACGGGTATACGACAAGAACTACCCGCATGAGGATGGGTCGACCGAAGTGATCGACATCCAGCCGGGCGAATACCACATGGACGGGCACTTGGCGCTCGCATACGCACGATCCCGGCACGGCTCCGACGACTACAACCGGATGGGACGGCAGCGCTGTGTCCTCGAGGCGATGTTGAAGGAGGCCAATCCTGTCACGATGGCACTGAGGATCGGGCCGATCGCCGACGCGATCTCCAGCTATGTCAAGACAAACATTCCGATCGAGCAGCTCCCCAATCTGATCGATCTGCTGCCGAAACTGGACTCTGACCGGATCGTCAGCGTTCGCTTCATGCCGCCGACCTATGTTGCCGGGTACACGAAAGATCGATACTCGATTCCGGATGTGGACAAGATCAGGCAGACGGTGTCTCTCGTGATGAGTGTCCCCGCACAGGAGGCGATCGCTGCGCTCGAGCTGAAACCGCTGTCGTCGACCTGTGAAAAGCCGGAGCCTGCGACCACGACGACGACCACCACGACCACCACGACCACCACGACGACCACCACGACGGCCACGACGAGTCCGTGACGGGCGGGAGAGGTGCGGGGCGCGCTCTGGAAAGCGGAGGTCGGATGGGTGCCACCCTTCGGTATCGAGAACGGCCGAACGCTTCGCGATCCGACACGTGGTTGCAGTGGCAACCCGGCGATCCCTCCACGGCACGCCGGCATCGGGTGAAACGACGCCGGATGTGTTTGTCGCTTCGACATGGTTCACGACCGTGCCTTGTCAGGTCCGAGCCGTCGCGCCCGTCCTACGGTCTTGTCTCGATCTGAGGTTGCGACTCGGAATACGAGAAACGATGCAGCCGGTACCGGCTGCATCGAGCGAGACGAGCGGTCGACCTACTCGCCGGGGTCACGAATGATTGCCGGAATCGTTGCGGCGAGAATCTTGAGGTCGAGCAGGAGCGTCCTGGTGCGGACGTACTCGGCGTCGTAGCGGTTGCGTTGCTCGGGTGAGATGGCATCCCTGCCGTGCACTTGCGCCAGCCCGGTGATTCCGGGTTTCGCGATTCGCCGTGTGGGGTCGCCGAGCAGCTCGGATTCTGCAGGGACGAGTGGTCGCGGGCCGACGAGCGACATCTCTCCCCGGATGACATTCCAGAGGTTTGGGAGTTCATCGAGGGAACCTTTGCGAAGCAGTCTGCCGATCGGTGTTACGCGAGGATCGTCCTCCATCTTGAGGCGGCTCCGGTTCGGCTGTCCTTTGAGATGCTCGAGATGCTCGAGATGGATGGTTTCGTCGGCGTTGTGCAGCATCGTCCGGAACTTCAGCATCGCGAACTGTTTCCCGTTCAGGCCGACCCGCGTCTGGTGGAAGAAGACCGGTCCGTGCGAGTTGAGTTTCACGGCGATCGCCACGGCGGCTATCGCCGGCAGGAGGATCAGCAGCAGTGCGGTCGCGAGGAGGATGTCGAGTGCGCGTTTCAACGTCGTATACATGATCGGGCTCGTAAACCGTGCCGCCGTCGCCGCGAGGGCGAAGGTCGCTGCCGCTTCTCCGGCGAGGAATGCGACGCCGATGCGGAAGTCCGGTGAACCTACGGTCAGGAGCAGTCCGGCCGCCGCTGCGATCAGGCCGACTATCCAGGCGAGTGTGAGCTTTCCGGTCTCCCCTCTGGCGACCAGGACCTGACCGAGAAACAGAGAGGCGCCGGCGAGGGTGACCCCGGCGGCGGCGAGCATCGCAAACGTGGGCTCGGGCCTGAAACCGCTGCCGAAGAGCGCCTCGACGATGGGCGGTCCGATCCAGAATCCGAGGAACCCTGCGGGAACGGCCGTGATCACGCCCGAAGCGAGGAGGAGACCTACCCATCGTGTGAGATGTGCATCCTCGCCACGTTGGGCCATCGTCGTGAACGGAGGCAGCACCCTGGCGATCAGGTTGTACCCGAAGATGAGTGGTGCTCGAGCGAGGGTCATGGTGACGAAGACGGTGGAGATCAGAGCTGCGGACGCGCCGAGAAGACCTGCGACGAGTGGGCCGGCGAGCAGAAGCACCTGTGAGGTGGCGGCGGCGAGGATGAACGTGACGAGGAAACGGGTGGGCTCCGTTCTCTCATCGGGGATCGGGGTGACGCGTAGCGAAGCAGGCCAGAAGAGGATCACGAGGGGTCCTGCTGCAAGAGCGGCGGCGAAGCCGAGCGCGCTACCGGTCGCGATCGCCACAACGACGGCGACACTCACGCGCAGGATGGCCGCTCCACCGCTTGCCTCTCCGTATGAGCGAAAGCGGCGGTTTCCTGCGAGCGTCCCCCGCCCATGTACGAAGAGCGCGTGGGTCAGTACCGTGGCTGCGGCGACATACGCGAACCGGACATCACCACCGAAGAGCCGGTCTTTTCCCCACAGGCCCACGGCGAAGGCGAGTACGGCCGTCAGGACGACGGTGATTCGGCCGGTCCGGGCTGTCGCCCTGGTGAGCCCACCGCGGATCGTGATCGCTCGGATCACGAGTTGCTCGACGGGAAGCAGCACGATGATGAATGTGAGGAAATGGATGGTGAGCAGCGACCCGATCGGCGCGAACTTCTCGGGTCCCAGGGCGCGACCACCGATGAGCTGGTAGACGTAGTTGCCGATGCCGGCGATGAGCGTTCCGGTGACCATCGCGGCGGTGCCGTCTCTGGCCAGGTATCGCAGGTGGGATGTTCTTTGATCTGTCACGGGGGTTGCAGGTCGACGGATCGGACCAGCGTAGTGGGCCGGAACTCGGGACCGATGATCGATCGGGTCCACGAAGGAACGCAAACTGGTGGTTAACTGTCGCTCATGCGCACCGGTCGCACGGGAACAACCATGCTGCTCACGGTGGTGACCGTTTTCGCCGCGGTCGTCGGCGGATGGCAGCTCGCGCGGCTCGTGGCAGGTGTGGAAACGACGAGCACGACCGTCGTTGGTGTGGCGCCCGTCGTCACGACTGCCGCGTCAACGTCGACTACGCACGCGGTCATCACCACGACGTCGACATCGACGACGACCACCACGGTTCCTTTTGCTCGGTTTGGTGATGCTCGCACGGTTGGACGCCACGTCGGATCTGTCGATGGGCTGACGATGTTCAGGGGGAATCCGAGCCGCACGTTCTACGGGGAGGGCCCGGTCCCGGACAATCCGGCGGTTCTGTGGAGGTACCCGGATGCGGCAATGTGCGGCCGATCGAGCGTGCACAATGAGACGCGTCTGTGGTGCGGTACGGGATGGACGGGCCAGCCCGTGGTCTGGTCACGTGACGACGGTGTTACCGAGATCATCATCGGCGCTTTCGACAAGGCCGTCCATTTCATCGATGCCGATACCGGAATCGACACGAGGCCGCCGTTCCCTACCGGTGATCTCGTCAAAGGCTCCGGTTCTCTCGATCCGGACGGGTATCCCCTGTACTACTTCGGATCGAGAGACAACAACCTGCGCATCCTGGCACTCGATCGCGACGTTCCCACCGAGCTGTGGGCCCTGAACGCGAACGTCGTCGCAGGCATGTGGAACAACGACTGGGACAGCGATCCGGTGATCATCGACGATATCCTCTTCGAGGGCGGCGAGAACAGCTATTTCTTCGCCTACCGGCTCAACCGCTCATACGGTCCGGACGGACTGGTTGACGTGAATCCCGAGCCACTCGTTCAGTTTCCCGCCTTCACCGACGAGCTCGTCCGGAAGGTAGGGAGGGAGCAGAGCATCGAGAACTCGGTGGCCGTATACGAGAACCGTGTGTATTTCGCCAACTCGGCAGGGCGGGTCGTCGGGCTGGACCTGACCCGTATCGACGATGGAGAGGCCCCGGTGGTGTTCGACTACTGGGACGGTGACGATACGGATGCCACGATCACGGTCGATCGCCAGGGGATGCTGTATGTCGCCATCGAGATGCAGCGGTTCAACGAGCGGTCGAGAGAGGTCGGGCAGATCATCAAGCTCGATCCGTACACGGACGGTGACCCTCGGCAGTGGGGGGTTGCGGTTCCTCCGATCGGCAACGACGAGGGAGGTGTGTGGGCAACTCCGGCACTCGGCGACGGAGTGCTCTACGTCGCCACCCACCCCGGGGAGCTGCTGGCGATCGACACCGAGACCGGTGAGGTCGTGTGGCGCGACGAGGTTGGCTGGCACGCCTGGTCGTCACCGGTGATCGTGGACGACACGCTGGTTCAGGCGGTGAACTGTGGGGTGGGCGGGGCGCTGCGAGCCTACGACCTCACGGATCCCCGCTCTCCCGTGCAGGTGTGGGAGACCGCTCCGGTGGGTGGATGCATCGAGTCGACTCCGGCGATATGGAAGGGCCGGATCTACGTGGGGTCTCGGGACGGATTCTTCTACGCGTTCGGGGACGGGTAGGGGGGTTCGGCCGCGTGCGGGAGACGCGAGAACGCGGGGGCAGCGGTGCCTGGATGCGTTCGAGGGTGCAGCATGGACCCGGGCGACGCGATCGTCCGGCATCTCGAGGGATGCGCGCACCGAATCGGCGATATCTTCGACCGGTCCGTGGTGGACGTCGTCGATGCGGACGGCGAACCGGCTGATGCACATCGGAAGGCCCTGGCGGTGCCGGGTGGTTTTCACGCAACGGGTTTCACGGATTCTTGCGGTCGTGGGCCACGCCTGAACGCGTGGCAGGCCCCCGCTTTCGCAGAGGCCTGCCGGTGGGGGGATCATCAAGTGTTGTCGTTCTCTCGGGTCTCGAGTTGCTCGGCCTTTCTGCGATCCGGCCGCAGCCCCGATACGGCGATCAGAGCACCGGTGATGATGACGGCCGTTGGCCACAGCCACCGCGTTTCCAGATGGAGGGGAGTGTTCGAGATCAGAACCGGCAGGGCGATGACGATGAAGATCAGTCCGAATACCAGTGAGACGAGGTCGAGTGGGTGCCGTTCCTTCATCAGCTGCCTTCCTGTGTCACGGTGATCTTGCCTGCCCCGACGCTCAGGTCGATGCGGGCGGTTCCGTCGGTGCCATCGAGATAGACCGTCCTGCCGATACCGAGACCTTGGCTCGTCGTTCCGAGCACGTTGAACTCGCCGACGCCGAGGCGGGAACTGATCGACCCTCCGATACCCTTGGGGAGAATGACGTTGAGTTCACCTGCACCGAGATTGGCGCTGAAAGCGAAGTCGGAGGAGGGGATGTCGGACAGGTCGATGGTGAGGGTGCCTGCACTGAGTTCGTAGCGGCTGCCGACCTGTGAGGCGGATTGTGGCTTGTAGGTGACCACCTGACGGTCCTGGACGGCGTCGACCGTGCTGCCGGTCGTGGCCATTCCCATGGCAAAGGCCAGGATGAGGCCGACTGCGATCAGACCTCTGGAACGTCCCCAGACTGCGCCGACGACCAGACCTGCTCCTACGATGGCCAGCGCCGCCGCGAAGTAGTGTCGAGGCTCGGGGACGAGAACCCCGGCATTGTTGAGCAGTGCGAGGACACCCAGACCGATCAGCGTCGCAGCAAGGGTGAACCGACCGAGGCTCGACCGTTGGCGGGGCTGTTGTCGACGTCGTGGACGAGGCTGCTTCGTCTGGGTCGTTACCGGAGCGGATCCAGAGGACGTCTCCGGTTGCTCCGATGTCCTTGGTGCTCTCGCCGTCTCCGGTCGTCTGGCCGGGCCTTCCCCCAGATACAGGAGGATGCCGATTCCGAGCAGGGCCAGTGCCACGATGACGCCGGATCCTGCGACGTTCAACGACGAGAGGATCCAGATCGCTGCGATGACGATCAGCGCCACGCCGATCCAGGCCGGTTCCGTGGAGATCCCCTGCAGCCATCCTTCGACGATCGAGTCGTCCGACCCCCGCTCCGGGATGATCAGCCAACCTGCCAGATAGAGCAGAATGCCGAGGCCGCCGGCGAAGACCAGGAGCAGGAAGCCCAGACGAATCAGCCAGGCTTCCACGTCGAAATAGTCGGCGATGCCGGCTGCTACGCCACCCAAGATGCCGTGCACGCGACGAAGAGGTGGGCGAGAGGCCCTTCCGCCGTCCGTTGGGGCTTCGGCCTCCGGTGGCGGGATTGTGGTGTGATCATTCATGGGGCCATCTTCAATGGTGTATCCCCTCTCGTCTATGAGGACTGTCCCTGATGAAACCCTGACGCTTCTCGGGGTTCATCGGGGGTTTCCCCTGTTGTGGAGCGCACTTGTCCTGTGCGATGATCCACGCAGGTCTCTTCAGAGGTGCACGATCAAGGATCATCGCTTCGGGCTTGCCGTCCGCAGAAGTGAAGACCGGCTGGTCACCGGCCTTGCCGGCGGCATCGCCGAGACACTCGGTATCGCCTCCGTGTTCGTGCGCGCGGCGTTCGTGGTGCTGGCGTTTGCAGGCGGGGTCGGCGTCCTGCTGTATCTGATCGGGTGGGTGCTCACACTCGAGACCCCGGACGCGACAGCCGTCGAAGCACTTCGGAAGCGGGTGGTTGCTCGCACCGGTAGACAGAGGTTCGCGCTGGCCGTCATGTTCCTTGGCATCCTGCTCCTGCTGAGATCGATGGGGCTGTGGTTCGGCGACTCCCTCGTCTGGCCCGTATCGTTGATCGTGTTCGGCTTCGCGCTCACCTGGTCGCGGCTCGACGAGGCGCGGCGAACCCGGTGGGCGCGTCGAACGTTTTCTGCCGAAGATCTGAAAGGGACGCTCGCCCGTCTCGCCGTCGGAGGACTCCTCATGACCGTGGGGTTGGGCTTGTACCTGCGGTCGATCGACGCCGTAGCCCTGGTGGGCGGCGTCGTTCTGGCCGTGCTGATGACCGCCGTGGGTCTGGGTTTGATCCTCGGTCCGTGGGTGTGGCGGCTCATCACGCAGCTCACGACGGAGCGGAGAGAACGAATCAGATCTGACGAGCGGGCGGAAGTGGCCGCCCACCTGCACGACTCGGTGCTCCAGACACTGGCGCTCATCCAACGTACCGACGATGTGCACGCCATGGTGATGCTCGCGCGACGGCAGGAACGGGAGCTGCGAGCCTGGCTCTATGACGGTTCCGGCCCTGAAGGTGGGACGTTGCGCGCTGCGCTCGAACAGGCTGCTGCCCGGTTGGAGGAAGTCCATCAGGTGCCTGTCGATGTCGTCGCCGTCGGAGATGCACCGCTGGATGACAAGCTGCGTGCAGTCGTCGCGGCTGCCGGCGAGGCGATGACCAATGCCGCCCACCATTCGGGATGTGGTCATGTTTCCGTGTTCGCCGAAGTCTCGGATGCCACAATCGATGTGTACGTGACCGATCAGGGGACAGGCTTCGACCTGGAAGCGGTTCCCGATGGCCGCCGGGGGATCGCCGAGTCGATCATCGGCAGGATGCAGCGTCAGGGTGGCGAGGCGGCAATTGCGAGCGAGAAGGGCGTGGGGACCGAGGTGCACCTGAAGGTGGGGCGTTCATGATCAGCGTGTTTCTCGTCGACGATCACCAGCTGTTTCTCTCCGGCGTGCGAACGGAGCTGGCTCGCTCATTCGAAGTCGCCGGTGTTGCGTCGGATGTCGACAGAGCGATCGACGAGATCCGGTCGACCAGGCCGGACGTTGTCCTGGTCGACGTCCACATGCCGGGAGGAGGCGGCTTGGTGGTGGTCCGTGCGGTTCATGAGACGAACCCCGATGTGCGTTTCCTCGCCCTGTCGGTCTCCGACGCCGCCGAGGACGTCATCGCGATGATCCGTGCCGGGGCACGCGGCTACGTGACGAAATCGATCAGCCCGGCCGATCTCGCCGCGGCGATCCGCAGGGTGCATGAGGGCGATGCCGTGTTCTCGCCGAGGCTGGCCGGCTTCGTGCTGGACGCTTTTGCGGACACGATTCCGGCCGAACTCGACCCCGAACTCGACCAGCTCACGCCGCGTGAGCGCGAAGTCCTGCGCCTGATCGCGCGCGGCTACCCCTACAAGCAGGTGGCGAGAAAGCTCTCGATCTCCATCAAGACGGTCGAGTCGCACGTCTCGGCGGTGTTGCGAAAGCTTCAGCTCTCGTCCCGATACGAGTTGACTCGCTGGGCGACGGATCGCCGCATCATCTAGAAACGTTGAACCCAGGGCTCAGGGGGGTCGTGGCGACCCCTACGAGCCCTGGGTTCAACGGATTGGTCAGCCGAGCCAGCGGATCCTGCACCATGTGCGTCGGTCACAGGAAGGGCAGGTCATCCACCTGCCGTAGCGGCGCCAGGGAAACCAGAGGGTCAGATCCATGATCCGGCGGAGGGCGTCCGTGATCGGTGTTCTCACCGCAACTTCACATGCCGAGCATTCGATGAGCACCGTTGCGGGCGAAGAAGTCGGCTCATGGGAGAAGACGGCTTCGCGTCCCTCATCGTCGGCCGTCAAGTCGATGGGCGGTGTCTCGAACAGGGCTCGTTTCCCCTGAGGGTCGTCTCTCACAATCGCTCCCGGATCGTGACGGCCAGATCTCGGTACGCCTGTGCAGCCTGTGAGCGAGGCGCGTACTCGAGGACGGTTGTGCCGAGTTCGGGCGCTTCTGCAACCCGAACCGTCTTGGGGATCGGCGGTCGCAGGACCTCGAGGCCGTACTGCTCGGGGAGCTCTTGGAGCACGCGTTGGGCGAGGCGTGTGCGCCCGTCGTACATCGTTGCCACGGCACCGAGCGTTTCGAGCTTCGGGTTCGTGTAAGAGCGGACGTCGTCGACGGTTTCGAGCAGCTGTCCCACCCCGCGGCGGCTCAGGGTCTCCGGCTGCACAGGAATGAGGAGGGACTGCGCAGCGGTCAAGCCGTTGATCGTGAGGAGGCCGAGGGACGGGGGACAGTCGATGAGGATCAGGTCGTACTCGCTGCGCAGCGGGCGCAGTGCCTTGGCGAGGACGTGTTCGCGGCCGGTCTTGGTGAGCAGATGCACCTCGGATCCCGCCAGGTCGATCGTCGAGGGGAGCAAGTCTGCCCCTTCGAGGTCGAGTCGCGCCTTGCCTGCGGTCGTGCGGTCCAACATCACGTCGTGGACGGAGAGATCCAGACCGTCGGCGTCGACTCCCATGGAGTACGTGAGACATGACTGGGGATCCAGATCGACCAGAAGCACATCGAGGCCCAGGTCTGAGAAAGCCGCGCCGAGGGTCTGGACGGTCGTCGTCTTGGCGACCCCACCCTTCTGGTTGGCGACCGCGATGATGGTCATAGAGGGAGTGTAGGTGCCGTCGGGATGTCGGGAGCGGAGGTACGCTGTCGCCGATGAGCTATGTCTCACTGGTGCTGGCGATGCTCGTTCTGGCCGGTGGGTGTACGGCCGAGCCGATTCGAGGACCCGATCCGATCCCTCCTGGGACGCTGGAACCGACGGTGCCCGAGGCTTTGCTGGAGATGACCACGACCAGCAACCCAGGCCCTTCGATGTCGTCGACGACGGTGAGGGCGGCGATCACCACCATTCAGCCCTCCACCACGGAGATCCTCGTGATCGACGATGCCATCGTCGAACGCATGGCTTCATCCTGGAGGCCGGGCTGTCCCGTGCCTTTGGAGGATCTCCGCCTTCTCCGACTTCGCTACCACGACTTCACCGGCGGGACGTCGATGGGAGAGTTGGTCGTGGCCGACGATGTGGCCGACGACATCATGGGGGTCTTCGAGGAGCTGTACTCGGTCGGTTTCCCGATCGAACGGATGGAGCTCGTCGATGCCTACGCCGGCGACGACACGGCGTCGATGCAGGCCAACAACACCTCGGCGTTCAACTGCCGGCGTGTGGAGGGCACCGACCGATGGTCCGAGCATGCGTACGGGATTGCCATTGATATCAACCCGTTACTCAACCCGTGGATGCGGAGATCGAGCGTGTCGCCGGCGGAAGGTGCCGCCTATGCGGACCGGAGCCTGGATGTGCCAGGGATGATTCACGACGGTGATGCCGTTGTACAGGCTTTCGCCAGGATCGGATGGGTCTGGGGTGGGACATGGCGCACCACGAAGGACTACCAGCACTTCAGCCGGTCGGGGCGGTGACCCGTCACGTGTCCGATTTGCGGTAGATGGACAGGTGCTGTTCGCTGCGCGCGGTGAATGCGTGGCGCTTCCAGTCCTCCCACCGGTGCTCCAGATCCAGGCCGGCAAGGCGGGCCATGAGGTCCAGTTCGGCCGGGTATGCATAGCGAATCGTCACCGGGAAGAAATCGATCGAGTCTTTGGAGAGGACGATCTTCTGGCTTCGCACGAGCTGGTTCGCCTGATCGTGCAGATCCACGTTGAGTGTGACCGATTCCGGCTCGATCTCGGTCACGTAGGTCCTCTGACCTCGGTCGAAGCGGGTCAGATCCGGGATGAACGTCTCGATCAGGAAGCGGCCTCCTGGCAGGAGACGGTTGGCGACCTGCCTGAAGCATCGCATCTGATCGTCTCGGGTGAGCAGTGCGAAGAACGTGTTGAATGCCGCGTAGATCAGGGAGAACGAGCCCTCGACGGGTACGTCTGCAAAGTCGCCGATCACGACGGGGATGTCCGCACCTCCGGGCTTCTCGCGAAGCCGCGCGACCATCGCCGTGGATGCGTCGACACCGTGGACCTCGACTCCGCGTGCGCGAAGTGGTAGAGCAACCCTGCCGGTGCCGATACCCAATTCGAGAACAGGACCGGCACCGGCGAGGTCGCTCAGCAACGCGACGGCGTCACCTGGATCGAGCTGCGCGTACAGATCGTCATAGACGCCGGCGATGCGGTCACCGTACGTAGATGCCTCATACCCGTCCATGTGCCGATACTGGCAGGACTCACGGGATGGTGCAGGGTGTTTTCGAGAGCCGCTCGCGTTGTGCGGGTGGCTTTCGTTCAGCCGGTGCTGATCTCCGTGCCCAGAAGTTCGAGGAACAGCGCCAGCCATTTTGGATGGGCCGGCCACGCCGGTGCGGTCACGAAGTTCCCGTCGACGATCGCATCGTCGATTGCGATGTCGGCGAACTCCGCTCCGGCGTTGCTCACATCAGGTCCTACGGCCGGGTAGGCGGAGATTCGCCGACCATCGATGACGCCGGCTGCTGCGAGCACCTGGGCGCCGTGGCAGACCGAGGCGATCGGCTTGTCGTTCTCGGCGAAGTGACGCGTGACTTCGATGACTTTCGCATCCAGCCTGATGTACTCCGGAGCCCGTCCTCCCGCGATCACGAGGGCGTCGTAGTCGGCAGGGTCGACGTCGGCGAATGTGGTGTTGAGGGTGAAGTTGTGCCCAGGCTTCTCGCTGTAGGTCTGGTCGCCTTCGAAGTCGTGAATCGCGGTACGAATCTGCTCTCCGCTCGCCTTGTTCGGACACACCGTGTGCACGGTATGACCGACCATCTGGAGCGCCTGAAACGGCACCATCGTTTCGTAGTCCTCCGCGAAATCTCCAACGAGCATGAGGATCTTCTTGGCCATGACCTCTCCTTCCTCACGACCAACCGTTGGTCGCTCCTGTGTCCATACTCGCGCTTTCCGGCGGGGGCCGGGTGGAGAATGTCTGTTTTTCGGATACGTGCGTTCTCGTTCGAGCGTGTGCAGGGGGTTCCTCGCAGGAAGGATCGGGCTCGAGGTGACACGTCGGTCTGGAAGTGTGAAACGGGGGATTCCGCTGCGGGAAGGCAAATGGGGCCTCCGGCCATGGCCTTCGGTAGCATGGCGTCCAGCACCGGAGCCGCCGGAGTGACGGTTGTTCGCGGCCGCTCTTCAGAGAGATTCGAGGAGATCACGATGACGAAATGGGTCTACGCGTTTGGCGAGGTGGCGGACGCAGAGAAGTATGCAGGTTCTTGGGACGGTGTCCGCGGCCTTCTGGGCGGCAAGGGGGCGAACCTCGCCGAGATGTCTCGGATCGGCGTGCCGGTGCCCCCCGGGTTCACGATCACGACCGAGGCCTGCAACGCGTACCTCGAGGCCGGCGAGTCATTCCCACCGGGCATGTGGGAGGAGGCGCTGGCTGCGTTGCACGCCATGGAGGAGCAGACCGGCAAGACGTTCGGCGACCCGGAGAATCCGTTGCTCGTGTCCTGTCGTTCCGGAGCGAAGTTCTCCATGCCCGGGATGATGGACACGGTGCTCAACATCGGTCTGAACGACGAGGTCGTCGAGGGAGTTGCCCGGCTCACCGGCGACCCACGGTTCGCCTATGACTCGTACCGCCGTCTCATCCAGATGTTCGGGACCGTGGTTCTCAACGTATCCGGCGAGCCGTTCGAAGAGGTTTTGGCGAAATACCGCGACCGGTTCGGTGTCACCAACGATGCCGAACTTCCGCCTGAAGCCATCAAGGAGGTTGTTGCCGAGTTCAAGGAGATCATCCGGGATGAGGCAGGCCTCGAGTTCCCGCAAGATCCCTATCAGCAGTTGGAGTTGGCAACGGAAGCCGTGTTCAAGTCCTGGAACAGTCCGAGGGCGTACGCGTATCGCAAGGCCGCCAACATCGCCGACGATCTGGGGACTGCGGTCAACATCGTCACGATGGTGTTCGGGAACATGGGGAGCGACTCGGCGACAGGCGTGGCCATGTCGCGCAACGCCACGACCGGTGAGAAGTCGATCGAAGGCGATTACCTGGTGAACGCCCAAGGCGAAGATGTCGTTGCCGGTGGTCGGGTGACCGACCCGGTTCAGAAACTCGCAGACGATATGCCGGAGATCTGGAAACAGTTCACCGGTATCGCTCAGAAACTCGAGCACCATTACCGCGACATGCAGGACATGGAGTTCACGATCGAACGCGGGAAACTGTGGCTGCTCCAGACTCGCGACGGAAAGCGCACCGCGCAGGCGGCCGTCAAGATCGCCGTCGACTTGGTGGGGGAGAGCCTGATCACCAAGGAAGAGGCGGTGATGCGGGTCTCACCCGAACAGGTCGACTTCTTCCTGCACCCGCAATTCGAGGCGGAGTCTCGAGCGGCCGCCACCGAAGGTGGCGCGCTCGTCGCCAAAGGCCTCAACGTCTCGCCCGGCGCCGCCGTGGGCGTGGTCGCGTTCGACGCCGACCTGGCGCAGCGGTGGGCCACCGAGGAGGGCAAGCAGGTGATCATGGTGCGCCCGGAGACCAAACCGGACGATGTGCACGGGATGCTTGCCGCCAACGGCATCCTGACGAGCAGGGGCGGCAGGACATCCCACGCGGCTCTCGTCGCCCGACAGTTCGGCAAACCGGCGGTGGTAGGTGTCTCGGAGCTCGACATCGACATGGACGCCCGGTCGATGTCGGTGGGCGGCAAGACGATCAACGAGGGCGACTGGATGTCCATCGACGGATCGACCGGCGAGGTGTTCATCGGTCGTCTGGACACGAAGGTCCCCGATATTTCGGACCCGGCGCTGATGACGCTTCTCGGGTGGGCCGACGAGATCCGTCGGCTGGACGTCTGGGCCAACGCCGACTATCCACGAGATGCCGAGCGGGCTCGCTCGTATGGTGCCCACGGCATCGGTTTGTGCCGCACCGAGCATATGTTCTTCGAGCCGGAGCGCCTGCCCTATGTCCAGCAAATGATCATGGCGAAGACCGCAGAGGAGCGTGAGGCGCCACTGGCGGTGTTGCTTCCGTTCCAGCGGGACGATTTCGCCGGCCTGTTCCGGGCCATGGATGGGCTTCCGGTGATCATCCGGCTGATCGACCCGCCACTGCATGAGTTCTTGCCGAGCCACGATGATCTGGAGGCCGAGTTGACCGACCTGCGTGCCAGGCTTGCCGCGGGTGAGGAAAGTGATGTGGTCCATGCGGCGATCGCCGAGAAGGAGCGGATGCTCGAACGTTCCGAAGCGCTGCGTGAATCCAATCCCATGTTGGGCTTGCGTGGTGTGCGGCTCGGTATCGAACTGCCGGAGCTGACCCGGATGCAGGTTCGGGCAATCTTCGAAGCCGCCATCCAGGTCAAGGGGGAAGGCATCGATCCACACCCGGAGGTCATGATCCCGCTGACGAGTCACGTCAACGAACTGAAGTGGCAGCGTTCGGTGCTGGAGGACGAGGCCAAGAAAGTCATGGAAGAAAAGGGCGTGGAGGTCGACTACAAGTTCGGCACGATGATCGAGATTCCGCGTGCGGCGCTGACCGCCGACGAGATCGCCGAGTATGCCGAGTTCTTCTCCTTCGGTACCAACGATCTGACCCAGACGACATTCGGGATCAGCCGAGATGACGCGGAGGCAGGCTTCTTGATCAGTTACTTGGAGCAGGGGATCCTGCCGGAGAACCCGTTCGCCACCCTCGACGAGGCCGGCGTCGGCAAGCTGATGCGCCTTGCCGTCGAAGCGGGAAGATCGACACATCCGGGGCTCGAAGTCGGGATCTGCGGGGAGCACGGTGGAGATCCGTCGTCTATCGACCTGTGCCATCGACTCAATCTCGACTACGTGAGTTGCTCGCCCTTCCGGGTGCCGGTTGCCCGGTTGGCGGCTGCCCAGGCGGCGGTGCGTAACCGCTGACCACATGTGCATCGAGAGGAGAGGGGCGCCCGGCCGGGCGCCCCTCTCGAGTGGATGATTGCGGGCGGTATCTATGGATGTGTGGTTCCCGGGCCTGCACCGTTTCCGCCCGAACCGCCGGAGCTGTCTCCGAGGCCGGCGTCAGAACCGGGCGTGGCGGGCATGGTCGTGGGGGTCGCCGGCATGGGCGGCATTACCGGGACGGTGATCGTCGGTCTGGTCGGCATTACCGGGACGGTGATCGTTGGTTTGGTCGGCATCTCGGGGATGGTGATCGTCGGACCAACCGGCATCTCGGTGGTGGTCGTCGTCGACCGTCCCACTTCTTGCCTCATCTGGTGGGTCATCTCTCGGGTCGTCTCTCGAACTTGGCGTGCCGTTTCCGCCACATGCTGAACGTTGATGTCCTGCTGCTGCATCTCTTGAGAGATGAGTCGCAGCATCTCGGCCACTTGATCCCGGTACTCCTGGGTCGCCTGGTACCCCTTGGTGTCGGTGTGCTGGGTGGCGACATGCGTAGCCGCCTCCTCGAGCGCGGAAGCGGCCTGCTCGAGACCGCGGTCGTGATCGGCTCTGCCGATCGCCTTTCCTGCGAACTCGAGCCCTTCTGCGATGTGGTCTTGAGCAACGAGTCGCTGTGCTTCTTGGAGCCGTTCGGTGGTACCGCCGTTGAAGAGGCCGACATGCTCGAGAGCGATGTCGACTCCGTACAACGGGTCGCCGGGCGCGGACTGATTCGCGACGGCGCCGACCCCACCCGTCACGGCGGCCAGCGCAACAGATGCAGCCAGCACTTTGGTCAGGATGGTGAATATGAAACTTGTGAACACGGTACGTCTCCTCCATCGATATCTCTTTGATTCCCGGCTTCTGGCCGGGCGTGGGGAGAGACGGGCGGCTTCCGCAGCCGCGGCGATCTGCCGGGCACCCATCGCCGGATCGACGGATTCGGTACCGGTGTCCCGTATCCGCTCGACCAGCGCCGCGATATCGGCGAGGTCGATCGGAGCGGTCCCGTTGAGGATCGCTTCGATCTCCTGGTCGCTGAGGCTGTGGAATGTTGCCATCTCGTGTTTGTTACCGTTCGGGCGTCTCAAAGGGGTACGTCCTTTGTGAGTTCTTTTCGGAGGGCGTTCAGCCCCCGGCGTTGGAGCGCCTTGACGGCGCCGGGACGCTTTCTCAGGATGTGCGCGATCTCCGTCACGGTGAGCCCCCCGATGATGCGCAGCGTGAGGACGTCACGTTGGTCATGCGAGAGACCTTCGAGCCTTCGTCGAATATCTCCCGTGGCCAGGCCCGTCATCGCTTCGGCCTCGGCAGACTGCCGGGGGTCCGATAGCGCGTCGAGTTCCCGGTCCTCTCCGATGAGACGTTCCTTGCGTCGGGATCCTCTGCGTCGCTCATCGATGAGACGGTGGTGGGCGACCATGAAGACCCAGGAGCGAAACGCGGCCTCGTCACCTTTGAACGTGCCGATGTTCCGGGCCAGTTGAAGGAATACGTCGCCAAGGCGGTCTTCAGGGTCGGAGGCGCCACGCGATCTGAGGTAGCCGAGGACCTGTCCGGCGAGGTCGTGGTAGAGCGCTTCCCACGCCCAGTCGGCCCCCGTTTGGGCGGCGGCGAGTACAGAGTCGAAACTTGGCCCGATCACCATGTGGAGAAGAGTATGCCTGCGTCTGCAATCGCCAAATCGGCCGGAACGATTGACGGGCGGGATTGTGCGTCTCCCTCGGATGTCGCGGCGGACCGCATCGGTGCAGGGCCTCCGTGCATGCACTGGTTACCGCCGGACGGTAACAAAAGGGTACGGCCGCCCCCCACTTTCATTGAACCCAGGGCTCAGGGGGGTCGCCACGACCCCTACGAGCCCAGGGTTCAATGAGTGTCGGCCGCCAAGGGTCTACCAGCCGACCCAGACTCCGATGGCGGTGAGCAGTGCAACCATCAGGCCGACGCCCATCTGCGTCCAACCGACGACTTTGGCCGGAACCGGCGGCCTGGTCAGCGAGACGACGGCGATGATTCCGAGCAGGCCGATCGCGACGACACCGAGCCAGGGGACCACTCCGGCGGCTGCGCCTGCCGCAACGACTCCGACGGCGGCGACCTGCACGATGTAGATCCGCGTTCGATCGACGGACTTGTCCTTGAACCTGCGGACCATGCCCCGTGCAAGGACGATTGCGGCGATGTCTCTTGCCGCGAGGATGAGCCAGAGGCCGAACGCGGGGATCCACTCCCATCCTGCCCCCATTGCGATCGCCGCCACGGTGGAGCCCATTGCGATCGATCCGGCCAGTTGTGGGGCCAGCGCGCGGTTGTGGCTGTGGGCGTCCGCCCGCAGGGCGAACGCCGCAAAGGGCACTGCGACGAGCAGCGGCCACCAGAACGGGCCGCGAGTGGTGGTGATCGCACCGGCGGCACCCGCGATCGCCACCACCCCGTAGACGGCCGCGACGGCAAGCGCCGTGGTGGAGCGGGGCAGCCATCGACCGCGGATGACATCGGTGGAGAAGAGTTTGACGGGTCGTCGAGCCAGGAAAACGCCGAGTGCGGCCGCCGCGATCTCCCAGCCCGCCGCCGACGGTGCGACGAGAAGTCCCAGGAGGATCGGTTCCAGTGTGAAGCCCCACCCGCCGTGCTCGGTGGGCAGCGCCACGGACCGCACACGGGCAGAAGGAGAAGTCATCGCGGCCTCGCCGCCTCGACGGCCGGTCTGATCGAGCAGCCATCGAGGTGATCATTCACCATGCCGATGGCCTGCATGAAGGCGTAGATCACGGTCGGTCCGACGAACTTCCATCCCCGGCTGCGCAGGTCCGTGCTCAGTGCCTTGGACTCTTCGGTGACGGCGGGGATGTCGTAGGTGGGGGCCGGGCCGGGATCTGGTGCGAAACGCCACAGGTACTCTGCCAGGGATCCGAACTCGTCGATCACGTCCAGAGCAAGCCGGGCATTCGCGATCGTCGCTTCGATCTTGCCTCTGTGGCGGACGATGCCCGGATTCGCCAGGAGTCGCTCGACTGCTCCACTGCCATAGGACGCCACCGTCTCGATGTCGAAACCGTCGAAAGCTCTTCGGAAGGCTTCCCGCTTGCGCAGGATCGTGATCCAGGCAAGCCCGGCCTGAAAGGCGTCGAGGCTGATCTTCTGGAACAGGGCCCGGTCGTCGGTGACCGGAAACCCCCACTCGTCGTCGTGGTAGGCCACGTACAGGGGGTCGTCCCCCGGCCACCAGCATCGCAGGGTCCCGTCGGATCCGATTCGCAGTCGGTCGTTCACCGGCGAGATGATACGGGGATCGGAATCCGACAGCTTGTCGGCTGGATGCCGGAGATCACTCGGCGATGGCTTCGGCGATGAACGAGACGAGATCCTCGCGCAGCCGCTCCAGCGACGGCCGGTGGATGTACATCATGTGCCCGGCCTCGTAGCGCCGTTCCGTGATGTTGGCTTCGAGCGCCTCCTCCAGTCCAAGGTGGCGCAGCGTGTAGTCGGTTGCGAAGTAGGGGGTTGCCATGTCGAAGTAGCCGGACGCGACGAACACCTTCATGTGTGGATTTCGGCTCATCGTCGACCGAAGCGTCTCAGACACGTCTACGTACGCGTTCTGGAAATCTTCGTAGTTCCAGGCCGGGTACACGTCCGGATTCAAGATCTCGTACGGAAGATCACTCTCGTAGCCCAGGTCGCGGCGCACGTAGTCGTTCAGCATCGCTGCGAACGATCCCAGGATTGCATCGATGCTCGGGTCGTTCTCGAGCATCGATCCCACCAGGTAACGGTCGACTCCTTTGAAGCGACTGTCGATTCGACCGACCGTGTGGCCCTCGTCTCGGAGCAGTTCCTTGAGGAAGTGGAACTTCTCGATCCGGAGGTTGGATCGTTGGACGAACTCGATACTCAGACCGCTGTAGCGGGCCACCGCCGCCGCGATCTCCGCTCTTTGTTCGGAAGGGAGACGGGCGCCTGCCCACAACGCCGCCATGTACTCGCCTCCAGCAAAGGCCTCGGCATCGGCGAGCACTTCTCGAAGTGGCCGGTTCTGGAGATCTTCCTCCAGCTTGCCGTGGTACCACGCGGTTGCCGTGTAGGCGGGCAGATACAGGATGTAGGGCAGGTCGTTGCCCCGGTGGAACATGTGGGTCTTCTTGTCGACGGCAATCGTCTGGAAGTTCAGTACCGAAGAAATCAGCATGACTCCGTTCAGGTAGAGGCCGTAGCGTTCGAGGAGATGCCCGGCCAAGCCGGCGGATCGGGTCGTTCCGTAGCTCTCGCCGATCAGGAACTTCGGCGAGGCCCAGCGACCGAACCGTCCCAGGTACAGGCGGATGAAGCTGCCGACCGTCTCGATGTCGCGTGTGAAGTGATGAAACGAGGATGCTTCCTTCTCCGGAATCGCTCTGGTAAAACCGGTGCTCACGGGATCGATGAAGACGAGGTCGGCAGCGTCCAGAATCGACGCATCGTTGTCGATGAGTTGTCCTGGAGGCGGTGGCTGGTTCCCTTCATCGTCCAGGAGAACCCGCTTGGGCCCGAGGAGGCCCAGATGCAGCCACACCGAGGCCGAGCCGGGACCTCCATTGAACGCGAAGACGATTGGACGCTGCGCCGGATCGGGTGCGTCGTCGCGCGTGTACGCAACGAAGAAGAACGACGCCTTCTTCTCGCCCTCTTCCTCCTTGAGGATGATCCGCCCTGCAGTTGCCGTGTAGGCGAACGTGTCACCGCCGATCGTCGCCGTGTGGGAACTCTCCGAGAAGTGGTCTTCGACGTGGGGTGGTGGTTCCCCCGGTGTGCCGGCCTTCTCTGCAGACTCGCTGTTGTCACTGGTCATGGGTCCAGGGTAACGCCCGTTGAAGGTTGGGCGTTTGCGAAACTCGAGACGGTTTCACCGATGCGCGCACGTTCACGGAACGATTCGAGCGCCGTGCGCACAGGCACCCGGCCGGCGTGTCGCGTCGGCCTTCGAGACCCCTGAACCGATCGGCCCCACCGGTACGGATCGGCGTCGACCTCGGAGATGAGCCCCCGGGCATCTTCAGAGGACACGGCAAACAATCCGGCGTGTCAACGATGTCCTGAGGGTTGTCCGGTACCAGGCACCAGGTGCCGGAAGCTCAGAACTGCTCTGGCTCGAGGGCGGCAAGCAGATCGTTGCCCGCGGTGACCGCTCCGATGAGTGCCGCATCCTGGGGGAGGAGATGCTCGGCATAGAAGCGTGCCGTCACGATCTTCGCTTCGAGGAACTTCTTGTTCTCGGCTCCCTCGTCCAGCAGCGCAGACGCAGTGAGTGCCTCTCGTGCCAAGTAGTAGGCCCCGAGCGTCGATCCAAGCATGCGCAGGTAGGGGGTTGCCCCCGCGAGCGCCTGGTTCGGATCCTGCATCCCGTTCGCCGCAAGCCACCCCGTTGCCTTTTCGACCGCTTCGACTGCCGAAGACAGATTGGTGCGAATGGTGGAAAAGCGTTCCCCGGCGGCTTCGAGTTCGCCGTCGATCGATTTCATCTCGCCGATGAGTTCCATGATCGGCGCTCCGTTCGCCATGGGGAGTCTCCGTCCCACCAGATCTATGGCCTGAATGCCGTTGGTCCCCTCGTAGATCGGGCCGATACGCGCGTCCCGGTAGTACTGAGGGATGCCGCTGTCCTCGATGAAACCCATGCCCCCGTAGACCTGTGAGGCGAGACCGGTGATCTCGATACCCATGTCGGTCAGCCACGCCTTGGTGATCGGTGTGAGCAACTCGGCGAAGAGCTGGTACTTCTCCCGTTCCGACTCATCCGTGTGGCTCGTGGCCAGATCGAAGGCGAGTGCGTTGGTGAGCTCGATGGCTCGCATCGCGTCGAGCTTCGCCTTCATCGTCATGAGCATCCGTCGCACGTCGGGGTGCTCGATGATCGCGACGGAAACGGTCTTGGGTGCACCAATCGGTCGTCCCTGGATCCTCTCCTGTGCGTACTGCACGGCGTTCTGATAGGCGACTTCACCGATGCCGGTGCCGCTGATGCCCACCTCGACCCTGGCCGCATTCATCATCGTGAACATGTAGTGCATGCCCCTGTGCTCTTCACCGACGAGGTAGCCGACGGCACCCTCACCGTCGTCTCCGTACGCCATCACGCAGGTCGCCGACGCCCTGATCCCCAGCTTGTGCTCGATCGACACGGTCTTCACATCATTACGTTCGCCAAGCGATCCATCCGGGTTCACGAGATACTTGGGCACCACGAACATGCTGATTCCCTTGGTGCCCGGGGGGGAGCCGGGCGTTCTGGCCAGCACCAGGTGGATGATGTTCTCGGTGATGTCCTGATCGCCCCACGAGATGAACGACTTCGTGCCGGTCAAGCGGTAGGTGCCGTCTGGCTGAGGGATCGCCTTGGTGGTGAGCGCGCCAACGTCCGATCCGGCTTGGGGCTCGGTGAGGTTCATGGTCCCGGACCATTCGCCGGACACGAGTTTCGGGACGAAGGTCGCTATCAGATCGTCCGAAGCGTGTTCGATGAGCGCGTGCGCGGCGCCCTGTGTGAGACCGAGCATGATCGAGAGGCTGGCGTTCGTGGAATCGAGCATCTCGGTGATCGCGGCGACGATGACCTGGGGGAGCTGACCGCCGCCATGTGCCTCGTCGAAGGGGGCGCTGAGCCATCCGTTCCGGGCGGCCATCTCATAGGCTTCCTTGAACCCTTCGGGTGTGGTGACCACACCATTCGCGAAGGTTGAACCGACTTCGTCGCCCGGCTGGTTGAGGGGGAACCATTGTTCTGTCAGGAACTTGCCGGCTTCGCTGAGGATCGCGTCGACGAGGTCGGCGTCCAGCTCCGAATAGCGAGGAAGCGCGGTGAGGCGATCGAGGCCGATGAGGTGATTGAGGACGAAGCTGAATTCGTCGAGGGGTGGTGCATAGACGGTCATCGCTTCCCTTTCTGTATCACCTGGAGGACCGTGGGGTCACTCCGTGTGGATCAACCCGGGAAACCCGGGATAGTTTGCCATTGTTTGCATTATCGCATTTTCTGCTTGCATTTGCAAGCTGTTGGTGCTGCTCATGACCGTACGATCGCGGTAAGCGAACGGCCTGTACACCGGGTTCTGGACAGTCCTTTGGGCCGACGCGCAGGCGAGCGATGGGAGAATATTCGGCCGTTCCCGAAGGTGCCGACCGGTAGCCTTCTCCTCTCATGCTTCGTCGGTATCTGACTCTGCTCGTTGGCTATCTGCGCCCGCTGCGCGGTCGTGTCGTCGCGCTCACCCTGCTGTTGCTCGCAGGGATCACCTTTCAGCTGATCAATCCGCAGATCGTGCGGCGATTCATCGACGGAGCAACGTCGGGCTCACCTCGGGCTGCTCTCGTCGCCCTGGCGGTGGTGTTCATGGCGCTGGCGGTGGCGCAGCAGGCATTCTCCGTGTTTGCCACGTTTCTGGCGGAAACGGTGGGGTGGTCGGCGACGAACGAGCTCCGTGGTGATCTCGCCGATCACCTCCTTCGCCTCGACATGGGCTTCCACAAGTCCCACACTTCCGGGGAGCTCATCGAGCGGATCGACGGAGACATCACGGCCCTGTCGAACTTCTTCTCCCAATTCGTCATCCACGTTGCCGGGAACCTGGTGCTTCTCCTCGGAATCCTCGTGCTCCTGTTCAGAGAGAACCTGTGGATCGGCCTTGGGATATCGGTGTTCGCCGTGATGGCGCTTGCAGGGATGGTGAGTATTCAGGCTCTCGCGATGCCGTGGTGGAAACGCGTCCGTCAGAAGAGTGCCGAGTTCTACGGATTCCTTGGTGAGCAACTCGGCGGGACCGAGGATGCTCGGGCCAACGGTGGTGTAGCGTTCATCGTCGAGCGGTTCACCCGGCACCTGCGCGAATGGCTCCCCGCCTCCGTTCGTGGATTCATGGGATGGGCGCATCTGTGGTCGACCAACATCGTGCTGTTCTCGGCACTCACCGCGTTGGTGTATTGGCTGGGTTCCAGGTTCTTTGGAGCGGGGGCGCTGAGCATCGGCTCGGTGTACCTGGTCTTCTCCTACAGCGAGCTGATGCGACAGCCCATGGATCGCATTCGCACCCAAATGCAGGATCTTCAGAAGGCTTCCGCAGCCCTCACGAGGGTCGAAGCCCTCTTTGCCCTCGAGTCCCGCCTGCCGCTGGACGGAACGAAGCTGCTTCCCGCCGGTGCGCTCTCGGTGACGTTCCAAGACGTCTCGTTTGCCTATCACGACGGAGATGACGGATCCGACGAGATCGTCCTGAGTGATCTGGCCATTGCCCTGGAAGCCGGAAGGATTCTCGGCGTACTCGGGCGCACCGGCAGCGGCAAGACGACACTGGCCAGACTTCTGACTCGCCTGTATGACCCGGTCGAGGGCACGGTGACGCTTGGGGACGTGATGCTGCGACACACGGACATGGCGGATTTACGCCGGCGGGTGGGAATGGTCACACAGGACGTCCAGCTCTTCCATGCGACAGTGCGGGACAACCTGACCTTCTTCGCCCCGGGGTTCGACGATCGGCGGATCCACGCGGTCCTCGACGAGCTCGAGCTGTCCGATTGGGTGCAGGCCCTGCCCCAGGGTCTCGATACGACCCTCGGGCCCGGAGGTGGTGGATTGTCCGCGGGCGAGGCGCAACTTCTCGCGTTCACGCGCATCTTCCTTCGAGATCCCGGCCTGATCATCTTGGACGAGGCATCGTCGAGGCTCGACCCGGCGACCGAGCAGCTCATCGAGCGCGCCGTCGACCGTCTCATGGCCGGCCGAACCGGGATCGTGATCGCCCATCGGCTCTCAACGGTGACGCGCGCCGACGACATCCTCATCCTCGAAGGCGGCGAGGTCGTGGAGTTCGGAAGCCGCAAGGCGCTCGCGCAGGACCCCGACTCTCGATTCTCGTTCTTCTTGCAGGCCGGCATGGAGCAGGTGCTCGAATGAAGCGCGACCGCTTGACCCTCCATCTGATGTGGAGACTGATTCGATCACAGCCTCTTCGTTACCTCGGGAACGTCGCTGCGTGGGCGACGGTATGGGTGATGCCGGTGGTACCCGGGCTGATCACGAAGGCTTTCTTCGACCGCATCACAGGAGACCAGACGGCAGGCTTCACCGTCGGGACGCTGATCGCGTTCCTCGGCGCCTACGCCGTGGCGCGTGTCTGTGTCGTCCAGTTCGGGATGTTCAACGACGAGAACTTTCGTTTCCGAGTCGCCGCGCTGCTTCGCGGTAACCTGCTCGAACGGATCCTCGAGCTCCCCGGCGCTCGGGCAATCCCCGACTCGCCGGGGGAGGCGATCAGCCGCTTCCGCGACGACGTCGATCAGGTTGCGGAGACGATCTCATGGACGACCGACATGATCGGCACGGTGGCGTTCGCGGCGGTTGCGGTGGGGATCTTGTCGTCGATCAACGCGCAGATCACCCTGGTCGTGTTCATCCCGTTGGTGCTGGTGATCGTTGCTGCGGAGCGAGCAGGCACCCGTATTCGTACGTACCGGAGAGCGGCTCGTGAAGCGACCGGCCGGGTCACCGGTGCGATCGGGGAGATGTTCCGATCGGTGCAGGCGATCAAGGTGGCCGGGGCCGAAGAAGGCATGATCGGCCACTTCCGCAGGCTGAACGATGAGCGGAAGGTCGTCGCGGTCAGAGATCGAGTGTTCACCGCGATCCTCGAATCGATCTTCTGGAACACGGTCAACATCGGGACCGGCATCATCTTGATCCTCGCCGCGGGCACGATGAGCCCCGAGGGGACGTTCACGGTCGGCGACTTCGCGATCTTCGTGTATTTCCTGACGTTCGCGACCGACATGGTGCACTTCGTGGGGCTGTTCATCGCGAGGCTCCGCCAGTCGTCCGTAGCGTTCGATCGGCTGTATGAACTGCTGCAAGGCGCACCCGCGGACCGGATGGTGGCGCCCCGAACGCTGCATCTCACAGGTGATGTCCCGCCCCTCCCCGACCCTCCGGAGCGAGAGCCTCTCGAGCGACTCGAGGTGCGCGGGCTCACGTATCGATACCCCGGGACCGGCAACGGGATCGAGAACATCGAGATGACGCTCGAGCGGGGAAGTTTCACCGTCGTCACCGGGAGGATCGGTGCCGGCAAGACGACACTGCTGAGGGCACTGTTGGGTCTGCTCGATGCCGGCGGCGGGGCGATCTTCTGGAACGGCCGTCGCGTCGACGACCCGGCCACATTCTTCGTGCCGCCCCGCAGCGCCTACACCCCGCAGATCCCGTTGCTGTTCTCGATGAGCCTGAGGGACAACCTCGCGATGGGCCTGCCCGTCGATGATGATGCGATGGCCGCGGCGATGCATGCCGCCGTGCTCGAGCCGGACGTCGCCGCCATGCCGGAAGGCCTGGAGACGCAGATCGGCGCGCTCGGAGTTCGGCTGTCGGGCGGACAGGTGCAGCGCACTGCAGCCGCACGTATGTTCGTGCGGGAACCGGAGTTGTACGTGTTCGACGACCTGTCGAGTGCACTCGACGTGGACACGGAACGCATCCTTTGGAGACGGATGTTTGCCGAGCACGCCCAGGCAACCAGCCTCGTCGTGTCCCATCGTCGGGCTGCGCTGAGGCGTGCCGATCAGATCATCGTGCTGCAGGAGGGCCGTGTGTCCGCCGAGGGGACCCTCGACGAGTTGTTGGAGTGCAGCGAGGAGCTGCGCCGTCTGTGGTCCGACGAACCGGATCGGGACGGAGACGGATGATCGATCATGACACCTCCGGATCGGGCGGCGTTGGCGGCGGGCTCGGGCGCCGCCCCGGGACAGCCGGCGTTCGTGGGGATACCCCCCGGCACGGCCGGCCGGGCCTTCCGCCGGCGAGAAGCAGAGACGTCTTGTCGCACGGATCCTGCGTCCTGTGGGAGCCGCTCCGACCCGCGTGATGCGGGTCCGTGTACGGGTAACCTGCGGGTCGTGAACGTGCGCGCCGAACGAATCCACACCGTCCGCAAGACCTTGTGGATCGTTCTCGGCCTGAACCTGGCGGTCGCCGGCGCCAAGCTCGGCTACGGGGTGGTCACGGGATCGGTGGCGATGACCGCCGACGGGTTCCACTCACTCTTCGACGGGTTGTCCAACGTGATCGGGCTGCTCGGGATGGCCATTGCCGGGCGACCTCCGGATGAGGGGCATCCGTACGGCCACGGCAAGTACGAGACGTACGCTGCAGCGGCGATCGGAGGGGTACTCGTCGTCGTGGCATGGGAAGTCGGCCGCAGCGCCCTCGAAGGACTCACCAGCGGTGCTCAGCCACCCGTCGTCACCTCGATCTCGTTCATCGTGATGTTGGTGACGCTGGCGGTGAACATCGGGGTGACGATAGGCGAGCGTCGCGTCGGCAAGCGAGTGGGCAGCGACCTCTTGCTCGCCGACGCCAGCGACACCGCCTCGGACATCATCGTCAGCCTCGGCGTGATCGGGAGCCTCGTGGCCGTCCGGCTCGGCTATCCGACGGCAGATCCGATCATCGCACTTCTCGTGGCTTTGGCCATCGTTCGCACCGCGATCTCCGTTCTCGCACGTGCAGAAGCGACGTTCTCGGATCGGGCACGTCTCGACGCAGACGAAGTCTGTCGGGTCGTGAGCACCGTGGAGGGTGTGCAGGGGTGTCATTCTGTTCGGACGCGAGGCTCGATGTCGGAGGTGTTCGTCGATCTGCACGCGGAGGTCGACCCCGACATCACCGTCGAGGAGGGACACCGCATGAGCAGGACCGTCATGGAAGAGGTTCGTGAGGCGTTCCCCGAGGTGGTCGACGTGCTCGTGCATCTGTGCCCGTCCGGGGTCCGGCACTCGAAATGATCACGTCCGTTTACGGAGCTTCCAGGCTTCTTTGGCGGGCCGGCGCCGCGCCCATTCGACGGTGACGAAGTCGTACCACGTGCAAGCGTCCGGTGGCGGACGCACTTCGATCAGATCCAGTATCTCGAGCCCCCGATCGCGAAAGATGCGGATCTGGTCGCCGTGGCTCAGGTGGAACTCGATTGCCGGGTTGCCCGGCCACTCGAACCGGTGCATGCCGAAGAGGTTTCGCTTGAGCGTCGTGTCGGCGGGGATGCCGTCCTCGTCGGGGACGCACATCATGAGCAGAGTCGAGTTCCCGAAGATGATCAGCTCACCTCCCGGTTTCAGGACTCTGGCTGCTTCGGGAATCCACCGGTACGGATCGGACCAGATGGTCGCTCCGTATTCGGAGATCACCAGATCGAAGTGCTCGTCGCGAAACGGGAGTGCCTCTGCGATGCCATGGATCAACGGAAAGACGAGGCCGTGCTCGTGCTGCATGCGCCGCGCCGTTGCGAGTCGGGCCGGAGAGTTGTCGAGTCCGACGACCCGCGCGCCGCGACGAGAAAGCCAAGCGGAGACGTACGCAATTCCGTAACCATCGTCGGGCACGTCCTTGCTGTCGATGTCGGGGAGGAGTCCGAGTTCGGTCTCGGCCATGCCCCAGACCCCCACGACGGTTCGCTCGCCCAGTTGCGTTCCCCGGCTGCGACCTAGTCGCCGGCGGAGTCGTTCCACGCGGTCCGGTCGTACTGGATGTAGCCGGGCAGGTCCATCGGCGCTCACCCAATCCGACGTGTTCCACCACGCTATGATTTGGTGATCGACGAAAGGAAATTCCTTGGCAATCCCATGGGCGGCCCTGGCTCCGGTGATGGCGCTTGCCCTCGCCTTCGTCGTCTACTGCTGGATCGACATCGCCCGATCGCGCGTCCGGTACCTCCCCAAGTGGCTGTGGGCGGTCATCTGCATCATCTCCGTGCCGGCCGGAGGCATCATCTATCTGCTGATCGGCCGGGAAGAGGGAAGTCCGTGATCGTCCGGACCTCCGGCCTTGTCAAGGAGTACGGTTCCACGACCGCCTTGGCGGGGGTCGATCTCGAGGTGAGTGAGGGCTCGGTGTACGGGCTGGTCGGATCGAACGGCGCGGGCAAGACGACGCTGCTCGCGATCCTCTCCGGGCTACGGCGCCCGACCGGCGGCTCGGTGCACCTTGGTGTTTCCTCTGCCGAGATGGCCGTGCTCCCGGACACCCCCCATTTCGACAAGTGGCTGACCGGTCGAGAAGTCGTCGACCTCGCTCGGAACCTGTCGGAGCGTTCGATCACCGAGTCACGCGTGGGAGAGGTCCTGGAGCTGACCGGAATCATCGACGCGGCGGAGCAGAAAGTCGGCGGATACTCACGGGGCATGCTCCAACGCCTCGGGCTTGCCGCAACCGTCGTGGCCGAACCGAAGCTGCTGCTTCTCGATGAGCCGTCGGCCGCACTCGATCCGGCCGGCCGTCGAGAGGTGCTGGATCTCGTTACGAAGATTCGTGGAGAGGCGACCGTTGTGTTCTCGAGTCACATCCTCTCCGACGTGCAAGAGGTCTGTGACACGGTGGGAGTCCTGGACCATGGCCGCCTTCGGTTCCAGGGGCCGATCGGTGAGCTGCTGAGCGGCCGGGCGGCACCCGCGTACCGGGTGCGTCTTCGGCCTCCGGCCGTGCCTGCGGTCGCCGCTCTCCAAGAGCAGCCCTGGGTGCAGGAGGTCGCCGTGCTCGGTGATGGCGATCTGCGTGTGTCGGTGACCTCGCTCGAGGATGCGGAGCGATACCTGCCTGGCGTGCTCGCCGGCGTGGAGGCGCGTGTCGTGTCGATCGCTCCCGAGGCCGCCACACTCGAAGAAGTGTTTCTGGAGCTGACTCGATGAACCTCTGGCGGCTGGAATGGCTTCGACTGTGGCGCACCAAGCGGTGGATCGCCCTGGTGGGTGTGTACCTCTTCTTCGGGTTTCTCGGCCCCCTCAGCGCTCGCTACCTCAACGAGATCCTGGCCCGGACCGCGCAGCTCCAGGGAGGTGCGGTCATCAAACTGCCGCCTCCGACTCCTGCCGATGGGATCGCCCAGTACGTCGGGAACATCGCGCAGTTGGGCATACTGGTCGTCGTGGTAGTTGCTGCCGGCGCGTTTGCGATGAAACCGGAGATGGCAACGTTCCTGCGCACGCGAGTCCAGAGCATGGTCCGGCTCCTCCTCCCACGCTATGTCGTCAGCGTGACCGCGGCCACCGGAGCGTTCCTGCTGGGGACCGGCGCAGCGTGGTATGAGACGAGCGTGCTCCTCGGCGGTCTCCCCGTGGGGAGGATGTTTGCCGGCATCGGGTACGGGGTCCTGGCGCTCCTGTTCGTCGTGTCTGTGGTCGCCGCCGCGTCCTCTCGGTCGAAGAACACGCTTGGGACGGTCCTGATCTCCATCGTCGCTCTGTTGCTACTCCCGCTGATCGGCCTGATTCACGGTGTGGCCAAGTGGGTTCCCACTTCGCTGATCACTGCGATGAGTGATCTCGCCCGGGATGCCTCCATAGGCGACTTCGCGAAGACGGCGATCGTGACGGTGATCGTCACCGCGGGGCTCTTGTGGTTCGCGGTGTGGGGGCATGCACGCCGCGAGGTGTGACGGCCGGGTCGCAAGTGTTGGCACTCCGTGGCAGCTCCTCCGCCACGAACCGGAGGAGGCGGCTGTCTTTCGTCAGCCCGTTCGCAGCGCCTCGGTCGGTGACATCCTCGCGGCACGCATGGCCGGGTACAGGCCGGCGATCGCTCCGATGACCAGAGCGGCGCCCAGCCCGCCGACCCACGAGATCGTCGGGATCAACGTCGTCCATCCTTTCAGCTGCGAGTAGGCGGCCGTGACCGCGGCTCCGAGGGCCACTCCGCCCAGTCCGCCGACCGTCGAGAGCAGGAACGACTCTCCGAGGAATTGGAGTGCCACGTGCCGTCGCGTTGCGCCGAGAGCTCTTCGAAGTCCGATCTCGGAGCGACGCTCGAGCACCGAGATCACCATGACGTTCGCGATGCCGACACCTCCGACGAGGAGCGCGATGGCGCCGAGCCCGAGAAAGAGAGCGGTGAGCGCGTCGTCTGCCGCTTCGCGTGCTTCGAGAGCATCGGTCGGTCGGGAGACTTCCACTTCCTCAGGGTTCTCCGGGTTGGTCGTCGCGGCGAGCACACCCATGACCGCGTCGACCTGATCGGGAGTGGTCCTCACATACAGGGTGCTCGGGACACCGTCGGCGTCGAGGTAGGTTTTCGCGGCCTGGATCGGCACGATCGCGGCACGATCGAGATCGGGGCTCAGATCGAGCGGGTCGAGGATTCCCCGTACGGCGAACCATTGATCCCCCAGCCATATCTTCGGTGCGGCATCCAGGCTGGAGATCCCGAGCCGTTCTGCCGCGACCGCACCAAGTACGACGGTCGGATAGGAACCTTGCTCGTCGAGGAACGTGCCGTCGGCAACGGTGCCTTGGAGCGTGTCGAGAAGGTTCGGGTCCACCGCCCTGACGGTGATCCCGCCGCTCTGTGTCGAGGGCACGTAGTCGGTGCGATAGACCTTCGCGCCGACGTTGCTGACCGAGGAGACGGCCCGCACGGGTCCGATCCGCTCGATCATGGACACGGCCGTGTCCGGAAGCTCCCCTCTGCCGATGCCGATTCCCTGGCCGGCTTCCACGGTGAGGAGGTTCGTTCCGAGCCGATCGAGTTTGGCCAGCAGATCCGACTTGCTCGACTCGGAGAGTCCGAGCACGCCCACGATCGCTGCGATGCCGATCATGATGCCGAGCATCGACAGGGCAGCACGCAGCTTGCGTGTGCGAAGACCCACCGTGGCCGTGCGGAACACGTCACCGATGTGCAGCTTGGACGGAGTCAGACCGTCCGGCATCAGGCCGCAACCCCGGTGTCATAGTCGATGATGCCGTCCCTGATACCTACGCGGCGGGGCATCTGGTCGGCGATCTCGCGGTTGTGGGTGATCACGACGATCGTCACCCCGTCGGTATTGAGATCTTCGAGGAGTTCTACGATCGCGTCACTCGAACGCGTGTCGAGGTTTCCGGTCGGCTCGTCGGCGAGGACGATGGCCGGATTCCCCACGATGGCCCTGGCGACGGCGACCCGCTGCCGTTCGCCACCGGACAGCTTGTTCGATACCTGATCGAGGCGGTGTCCGAGCCCGACACGCTCCAGCGCCGCGGCGGCCATCTCGCGGCGCTTCCTGGCCGGGATTCCCGTGTAGAGAAGGCCGTCCGCAACGTTGTCGAGTGCCGTGTAGTCACTGAGCAGGAAGAACCGCTGGAAGACGAAGCCGATGTGACGCGAACGCAACGCAGACATCTGCTTGTCCGACAGAGAGGCGATGTCGTAGCCGGCGACATGGATCCGGCCGGACGAAGGGCGGTCGAGGGTCCCCATGATGTGGAGCAGCGTCGATTTCCCCGATCCGGATGGTCCGACGACGGAGACGAGCTCGCCGGAGCGGATCTGCAGATCGATGCCGCGAAGTGCCCGCACCGGCGGCGTGCCGGCATAGGTCTTGATCACATTGGAGAGCGACAAGACGGTCGAGAGGTCGGTGGGCTCCGTCACGGAACCACGACCCGGTCGCCTGCGGCCACCTCGCCGGACGTGATCTCGACGAGCCCGTCGGCGTACATGCCCGGTTCGACGGCCACGAGATGGGTCGAGTCGCCGTCGCCGATCTCTACGGCGTAGCCCCCTTCCGAGAGTGCCAGCAGTGCGGTGACGGGTACGGCCAGCACGTCGTATGCCGCGTCGGTGACGATGCCGACGTCTACCGTCGAGTTCCCGAAGCTCGCTGCGGCCTTCGGATCGTCGAGGGAGATCGTCACCGAGGTCGATGTCGCTCCTCCCTGGCCGACGCTCGTATCGAGCGATGTCACGGTTCCACCCATGTCGGTGTCGTCGGGAAGTGTCACCGTGACACGGTCATCCACTTCGAACAGTCCTTCATCGGAAGGGTCCAGGGTCACGGTGACCACCGAGTCGCTGGAAGACGTGGACAGCACAGGTGTTCCGTCGCGGACGCCCGAACCCAGTTGAACGAGTGTGTCGGCCACTCGCACCGGTCCCGTGAGGAACACGACTTCGCCGAGATCGACGATCCCATCGACGGGTGCGCCGATGTCCTCTTGCCAATCCTTGACCATCGTTCGGGTGTACGACGTGAACTCCTCGTCCACGGTCACCTTGCCGTCGGGGTCATAGCCGAGAGCCACGAGCGCTTTCTCCAGCTGCCTCACGTCGGCGCCCTCGGTGCCCTTGCGCAGCGGACGCCACGCCGGCAGGTCTCCGTAGAGGAGGGTGACCGGCTGGTCGTTGATGACGAAGAGCGTGTCTCCCTGCTCGAGCGTGGAATCATCGTCGACGGAGGAGACGAGGGTTCCGTTGAGACGATTCAGAATCGGGTCGGTGGAGGTGTAGCCGAGGGTTCCGCTCACCGTCTCGGTCTGTTCGAGGTCGGTGACCGTTGCTTCCGCAAATCGGAGGGCTCTGACGGTCGTGGCCGTCGCGTTCTCTGTTCCGCCCCTGAGCGAATACCAGACGCCGGCTCCTCCGGCGACCAGAATCACGATGATGGCGGCGATCCAGCGTCCCGCTCGCCCCATCAGCCGCCTCCTCCTCCCGGTCCGACGGCACCCCGGGTTCCTCCGAGGAAGCCGGGAAGGTTCGTGAAGATGCTCTGGCAGGCGTCGTTGGCTTTGATGAAGGCCGGATCGCTCGGGTCGATATCGGCGAAGGGTCCGCGAGGCGGGCCGTCCCCGGATCCGGGTGAACCGACGTTGGAGAAGTCGGGGTCTGGCATGTCGTAGCCGTTCTCGCGCATGCAGGCCGCATACGTGACGAACGTGTCTTCGAGCTGTGTCCGATCCTGCTGCCGGAACCCGATGGCGACCCGTTCGAGAATCGGACCGCACGCATCCCGTGCCTTCTGGAAGAGTTCCCGATCATTCGGGTCGAAGTTGGTGGGACGGGAGAGCCGCAGGTTGCCGTTTGCGTCTACGACCGGATCCTCGATCTCGATCCCCTGTTCACGAAGGCACGCCGTGAAGTCGAGCATCGCCTGCTCGAAGTCGACCTCGGTCGTCGTCGTGGTGCTGCTTTGGGGCGTGGTGTCTTCGAGCGATGCCACCGCATCACTGCTCGTGCTTCCTCCACCGCATGCTGCCGCGACCAGGCCGAAGGCAGCCACGAGTGTGATGAGTCTGATGCTCATGGGCTTCCTCTCAGGAGTATCCAGAGTGACGATCGCGCACCGGGCTTAACGGCACGTGAAGGGAGCATGAGAATGTGATGAGAAAACCTGCGCCTGACACGGCGGCCTTTCTCACATTGCCTCCTGAGGAAGGCAGCGGAGTCGTGGCACCACATCATTGCCATGGCGCCTTCTGCCCCCCTGTCTTGCCTGTCCTCGAGCCTGGGTAGACGGCCATCGCACGGTCCGCCGTCCGGGAACCGGATGAGTCGTAGCCCCTTCGACCGGCGAGGCGCCCCGAGTTCGACGGGCGGGCAGGTCCGGACGTGGATCAGCGCATGTCCGCCTCGACCTCCTGCGGGAGGGGGAACCAGCGGATGGCTTCTGCGGAGGGTGACAGGCTGATCGGCTCACCATCGAACGGTGCGAGGGGCTGCCCGAGGATCCGACGCGCCGCAGACAAGTAGGCCGGAAGGCGATCGAGGGGTTCGACCGGCCGACGTCGAGGGTAGGTCATCGCCGCTCCGTCGTAGGTGATGTCGGCGAGTGCCATCGGAGGCACGCGGGTCCCGGCTCGATGCCGCCACACTGCCGTCGCGGGGTCGACGCCGTACCGGCTCAGGATCCGCCATCCGTCGTTGGCGATGAGGTGCACTGCGTCGACGATGTAGGAGAACTCGTCCTCGCCGATGAAGTAGTTGAAGTTGACGCGAGCCCAACCGGGCTTGATGATCTCGCAGCCATCCTCGACCTCCTTCTCGAGACGTCGGCTCATCTCGTGGTCGATACCGAGGAGACGATGTCCGTACGGCCCGGCGCAGGAGCAACCGCCGCGTGCCTGAATGCCGAAGAGGTCGTTCAAGAGTGCAACGACGTAGTTGTGGTGGAGCCACCGGTCGATCCCGAAGCGTTCGGGAGCGCGCACCACGAACGACACGATCGAGAGCCGATCGGCGTCGGGGTTGCCGAGGATCCGGATGTTCGGATCGTCTCGCCAGGAACCGATCGCTCGACGGATGAACGCTGACTCGCGGCGCCGAATCTCGTCGGATCCGACCGCCTCCTTGAGTTGGAACACGAGTCCGGCTCTGATCGACTCGACGATCGCCGGCGTGCCGCCCTCCTCACGGTGCTCCTGATCGCGGAGGTAGTGGTGCTCGAACGAGCTCACGTAGCTGACCGTCCCTCCGCCCGGCACCGACGGAACCCGATTGTGGAGGAGATCGCGACGTACGGCGAGCACACCGGGAGTCTGCGGCCCACCGATGAACTTGTGCGGAGAGATGAACACGGCATCCTTGTAGTCGTCACCGTGCGTGTCCGGGGATCGGAGCTCGACCGCGACGTAGGGTGCCGCAGCCGCGAAATCCCAGAACGACAAGGCTCCGTGACGGTGCAGCATGGACGAGATCGCCGACGTGTCGGTGATGATGCCGGTGACGTTGGAGGCGGCGGAGAAACTGCCGATTCGCAGAGGGCGGTTCTGGTACTCGACCAGCATCTCGTCGAGATGTCCGAGGTCGATGTGGCCGTCGTCGTCCTCGCGGATCTCGACAACGTCGGCGATCGATTCGAGCCAGGGGAGTTCGTTGGAATGATGCTCATACGGGCCGACGAAGACGACCGGCCTGTCCCTCGAGGGAATGTGGTCTTCGAGATGGTGGCGCTCATCGAGCTCGGCCGGGATTCGGATGCCGAGGATGGTGATCAGCTTGTCGATCGCTCCGGTCGACCCCGACCCACAGAAGATGACTGCGTGCTCATCATCGTTTCCGCCGAGGCATCGTTTGATGATCGACCTGGCCTCTTCGCGGAACCGAGTTGTCTGGAGCCCCGTTCTGGACGTTTCGGTATGGGTGTTGGCATAGAGGGGCAAGACCACATCGTGGATGTAGTCCTCGATGAACGACAGCGGCTTCCCCGAGGCCGTGTAGTCGGCGTAGGTGATCCGCCGGGGGCCGAAGGGACCGTCGATCGCCGCATCGGCGCCGACCACGGAAGAGCGAATCAACTCGATGAGGTTTTCGGTTGCCATGCCTCGATGGTAGAGGGATCTGTTGGATTGCATCGGGTCGCGGACCGGGTCATGTCGGTTCCTTCTCACCCGTTTCTCATCTTCCTCTCACCATCTTCCTAAGCCTCCCCGGTACAGTGGCTTTTCATGAGTGGTTCCCGAATCCTGATCGCCGAAGACGATCGCGGCGTGCGCCAATCACTGGAGCGAGCTCTGCGCTTTGAGGGTTACGACGTGTCCGCCGTCAAGGATGGTGCCGAGGCACTGGAGGTGCTCATCGAGGATGTTCCCGACCTACTGTTGCTGGACGTGATGATGCCACACATCGACGGTCTCACCGTGTGCCGGCGGCTGCGGGCCACCGGTAACGCTGTCCCGGTGCTCATGCTGACGGCGCGTCATGAGGTCCGTGACCGTGTCGCCGGGCTCGACGCGGGTGCCGACGATTATCTCGTCAAGCCGTTCGCGTTGGAGGAGCTGTTGGCGCGAATCCGTGCGCTCCTTCGGCGCAACGTCCCTGCCGAAGGAGCCGAAACGCTGACGGTCGGTGATCTGACTCTCGATCCCCGCACGCGCAAGGTCACGAGAGGGGATCGTGAGCTCAACCTCACGAAGACGGAGTTCGATCTCCTCGAGCTGCTCCTCATGAACGCCGGTGTGGTCCTGACGAGAGAAGTGATCTACGAGCGGATTTGGGGGTACGACTTCGGAACGAGCTCGAACTCCCTGGATGTCTATATCGGCTACCTACGACGAAAGATGGAGGAAGGCGGCGAGCCGAGGCTCATCAGCACCGTTCGCGGCGTCGGTTACGTGATACGGAAGCCATGAAGCTGCGAGCAAGACTCACGATGCTGGTCACCGGCGCAGTGGCACTTGCCGTGATTCTCGTTTCCGCTTCGGCGTTCTTTCTCGCTCGCGCCCAGATGCGTTCGGTGATCGACGAGTCGCTCCTGGACCGTATCGCGTTCGCCACGCGCGTCGAGAATGCCAGCGGGATGATGCGCCGGGTAGGTCCGCTGCTGCTCGCCGGCGCTGCCGGCGATCTCTTTCGTTTGGATCAATACGTGCAGGTGGTCTTCGCCGACGGGTCGATCGAGACTCCTCTTGGCCAGGAGCTGATACTGCCGGTCACCAATCATGACGTGGCGATCGCCGCAGGCGCCGAGCATGGGATCATTCGTGATGTCTTCGTCGACGGTCTGCATCTTCGGATGGTGACCGGCCCGGCCGGCAAGGGCCAGGCGGTCCAGTACGCCCGCCCGTTGACCGAAGTCGATCAGACACTCGCAAAACTCGCTTTGGTGCTCGGCCTCGTCGGGCTCGGTGGTATCGCGATCGCCGCCGCTCTCGGGATGATCGTCTCGCGCAGCAGCCTCGCGCCGGTGATGGCGCTCACGGCGACTGCAGAGCATGTCGCAGAAACACAGGACCTCGAGGCACGGATCGACGTCGATCGCGACGACGAGATCGGGCGACTTGCAGCGTCCTTCAACACGATGCTGGAGGCATTGCAGACCTCGCGTGAGCAGCAGCGCAGGCTGGTTGCCGACGCATCACACGAACTGCGAACACCTCTCACGAGCCTGCGGACCAACATCGAGTTCCTTGCCCGGGCCGAGGGGATGGGTGACGACGACCGGATGGCACTCATGGACGATGTGTCTTTCGAGATGCGCGAGTTGAGCAGCCTGGTCGGTGAAATGGTCGAGCTTGCGACCGATCCGAAGGCAGGCGACGAGCCGCTACAGGGTGTCGACCTCACCGAGACGGTCGACGAGGTTGTCGGACGGGCTCAGCGGAGAACCGGAAGG
The DNA here is from genome assembly GCA_013152275.1 of Actinomycetota bacterium. Lineage (NCBI taxonomy): Bacteria > Bacillati > Actinomycetota > Actinomycetota bacterium. The sequence goes on from JAADGS010000027.1 coordinate 144,570, forward strand.
ACGATCGAAGTGTCGGGTGATGCAGGGCAGATCGAAGGGCGTCCGAACTCGCTTCAGCGCGCCGTGTCGAACCTGATCGACAACGCTCACAAGTGGAGCCCTCCGGAGGCGCCGATCACGATCACCCTCTCACCGGGCAGGGTGGAGGTCGCCGATCGCGGGCCAGGGATTCCCACGGAGGACCTTGCCTACGTCTTCGATCGTTTCTATCGGGCGACCGAAGCGAGGTCCCTCCCCGGATCCGGGCTTGGGCTGTCGATCGTCAGGGAGATCGTCGAGAACCATGGCGGCACCGTGTTCGCGTTCAACCGGGACGGTGCGGTCGTCGGGTTCGAGATCCCGATTCTCACCTGATTCTCACGTTGCTCTCAGGCTCCTCTCATGGTGGGAGCGCATCCTTATGAATGCAACTCGACAAAGAGTGCTCTTCCCTCCCCAAGGACCCGGCTTTCGAGCCGGGTCCTTGTCTGCAGTTTGTCTGCACACAATGAAAGAAGACCCGGAGATACTTCGGCATTGAGCCGCCGCATGAGGACCAGCATGCGGATCTCCAGGTCCCGGTGGTCCGGTTGGTAGTCGCCACCTCGAGGAAGCGACATCATGGCCGCTTCAGCGACCGGCCACCTCCAGAGTCCTGTTACAACTGTCTACCAAGACCACCTCCTCTCTCTGGTGGCCTCAGTTTGGCACAGAACGCTGCAAGATCGGAGAGGTTTTTTTCGACGATCGAACCCTGGTTTCGTCTGAGGGAAAAGGAGATGGTCGGGAGACTTCCTCTTTTCGTTGCTTTCTCTGATGAAGGAACAGGGCGTCACGAGCAGGCGGAGTGTGAAGTGGGACGGTTCTCGCAACGCCTCCGTCGTCTCCGCCTGGCTTGGGACTTCCCTCTGCGGAGGGGGAGGAGGAACGGTGCCTCAGCGCTCGCCGACGGTGACGGCGATGGTGCCCTGCCGGCTGCCTCGGACGACGGTCAGCAGGAGCACGTCCCCTTTCTTGGCCGCGGCGATCGTGGCCTCCAAGGTCGGCTGATCGGTGACCTTTGCTCCGTTCACCGCGGTGATGATGTCACCGACCTGGAGACCTGCGCTGTCGGCCGGGCCGGTCGGGAGCACGGTCGTGACGATCACACCTTCGTTCGTCGCCAGTCCGAACCGTTGTTGATACTCGTCGCCGTTGGTGACGAATCCGATACCGATGAAGGCCCTGCCGAGACCTTCGAGGACGCGGTCGACGTCGGGAAGTGCGGTTTCGATCGGTATCGCAAATCCGATGTTCTGTGCGTTGCCTGCGATTGCGGTGTTGATGCCGATCACCTCGCCATTCCGGTTCAGTAGCGGCCCGCCGGAGTTGCCCGGGTTGATGGCCGCGTCGGTTTGCAGGAGGCCGCTGAGCCGACCGGTTTGCGTCCGGATCGTTCGATCGACGGCGGAGAGGATACCGACGGTGACCGTCGGTGAAGAGCTGTCCAGGCCCAGTGCGTTGCCGATGGCGACCACCGGGTCACCGACGTCCATCGAGTCTGCCCTTCCCAGCGGGAGTGGCTCGAGACCCTGTGCGTCGTCGACTTTGAGGATCGCCACATCGTCCGCCGGGAAGCCTCCGATCACTTTGGCGGTTCGTGTCCGGGCGTCCTCCCCGACGATCGTCACCTGGTCGGCTCCCGCGATGACGTGGAAGTTGGTGAGGATGTGGCCATCGTTGTCGATGACGATGCCGGTGCCGGTGCCCGACTCGCTCAGCTCTCGCCGCAGGAACATGTCGATGGTGATTCTGCTTTGCGTAACCGTGACGATGCCGGATCGAACGGTGTCGACGAGGTCCGAGACGTCGTAGAGGATCACCCCCGGCTGTGGAACGGCAGGCGAGATGGCAGGAGGCATGGCCGGTGCGCGCGATGGCGCGTTCACGGCGCCGAGACCTGCGCATGCCGACAGCACGATCGAGAACGCTGCAACGGAGATCGGGCGCATGCGGGTGAGTGTACGTGTTTGTGGCGGGTGTCTCGGAGTAGGGACGTTCGGCCCTTTCATAGGGGACCTTCGGGTGGATTCCAGGTACCCCCGGGGGTAGTAGAGTGATATGTACCACTTCTTGATACGCGATCCGACACGGGGGTCGAACTTATGGCACAGGATCCCGGACACGTTCCAGACGAGAAGGCGTCGAAGAGGCTCCTTCGACGCGATTTCCTGATCGGCCTGATCGCGATCCTGGTGGTGATCCTTGTTCCGATCATCATCTTCGTGCCGTTGCGGAGCCCTGCTACGCCGAGTGACCCGTGGTCTCACGTCCCGGAGAAGCTGGGGCACACCGACCACACGGCCTTGATGCCCGGCCCGTACGAGACCGGACAGGAGGTCACCCGGGCCTGTTTGGAGTGTCATCCCGACGCCGGTGAAGACATGCTGCACTCGGAGCACTTCACATGGGTGAACGATCCCGTCCCCATCGCAGGTCGGCAAGAACCGGTTGCGTTCGGCAAGAAGAACTCGATCAACAACTTCTGTCTCGGTGTGCAGGGGAACTGGCCGAAGTGCACGACCTGCCATGCCGGCTACGGATGGTCGGACGAGAACTTCGACTTCACGAACGAGGACAACATCGACTGTCTCGTCTGCCACAACCAATCCGACGCGTACGCCAAGGGGGAGTCAGGCAACCCCGCAGAGGGATCCGACCTCACCATCGCCGCGCAGAGCGTCGCGAATCCCTCACGTTGGAATTGCGGCCAATGCCATTTCGAGGGCGGGGGCGGCAACGGGGTCAAACACGGGGACCTCGACGACACGCTCATCTATCCGGACGAGAACATCGACGTCCACATGGGCAGGTACGACCTCGTTTGCACCGACTGTCACAAGACGGAGGACCACGACATCAAGGGCACCGCCACGTCGGTTGCACTCGATGCACACAACCAGATCCTTTGTACCGACTGCCACGATTCGAAACCGCACGAGGATGAGCGCCTGAACGGTCACACCGACGCGGTGGCGTGTCAGACCTGCCATGTCCCCGAGTACGCGCTGAAGGACCCGACGAAGATGTGGTGGGACTGGTCGACAGCCGGCAGCGACAGTATCCCGCAGGATCACTACACATACCTCAAGATCAAGGGCAGCTTCGTCTACGACACGAAGGTGACGCCCGAGTACTTCTGGAACGACGGAACCGCCGATCGATACCTGCTCGGTGACCCGATCGATACCGATGGCCCTACCCCGCTGAACAAACCCAACGGTGACATCACAGATCCGGGATCGAAGATCTGGCCCTTCAAGGTCCATCGTGCCAAGCAGCCGTATGACACCGTCAACAACATCCTGATTCAGCCGAAGTTGGCCGGTGAGGGCGGCTACTGGGTCGACTTCGACTGGCCAACGGCCTTGAGACTGGGAGCGGAGATCACCGGCCTGGACTACAGCGGCGAGTACGGATTCACGCGCACCGACATGTGGTGGCCGATCACCCACATGGTGCAGCCTGCAGAGAAGGCTCTGCAGTGCAACGACTGCCACGGAGATGGAGGCAGGTTCGATTGGGAGGCGCTCGGCTATCCCGGTGACCCGATGTTCTCTGGTGGCAGGGTCGATCTCGGTCTCGTGGGAGGCGAGTGATGGGACGCAAGACCGTACGCCGGAGTCTGACAGTCGGCTTGGCTGCCACCGCGCTCCTGACCGCCACCTTGGCTGCGATGACGAGACCGGCGGCCGCCGACGTGAGCCCCGTGCATCCCCGGTACGAACTGCTGGACCAGAACGGTCGGAATGTGCTCGATTCGGGCGGGCCGGTTTCCACGATGCAGACATGTGGACAGTGCCACGACACCGAGTTCATCGCCGATCACGACTTCCATTCCGACCAGGGGTTGACTTCGATGACCGAGCCGGGGTTGAGCCCCTCAGGCCGGCCCTGGGATACGAGTCCTGGTTGGTTTGGTGAGTGGAGCCCGATCACGTATCGGTATCTGTCGCCGGTAGGTGACGAGCGACTCGACCTCGGCACCGCAGACTGGATCGAAGCGCTCGGCTACCGCCATCCTGGCGGCGGTCCGGCCACGACGTCGCGAAACGGATCGCCGCTCGGCGATCTGGCGGTGATCCCCGGGGATCCGGAGACACACGTCGTCGATTCGGCCTCTGGCCAGATCGTGCCCTGGGATTGGAAGTCGTCGGGTGTCGAGGAACTCAACTGCTTCCTCTGCCACATACCGCAGCCCGACAACGCCTCCAGGATGCGTGAGCTTGCCGCAGGACGGTTCGAATGGGCCAACACGGCGACGCTCAACGGAACCGGGATCGTGACCTCGACCGTGGACCATGCCTGGAAGTGGAACCCCGGGGCGTTCGATGAAGATGGGAGACTGGCGAAGCAATACGTCAGGATCCAGGACCCCTCGAACGACAACTGCGGAATATGCCATGGGGTCGTTCACGACTCCGACCGACCGCTCGACGAAGTGGGTTCGACGACCGGCGGATGGGAGACCCTGACCACAGGCCAGGTCTTCTCGGCACAGCGGATCTCCGAATCGGCGCTCAATCTCGCCGACAAACAAGACCTGAACCGGGCGTGGGACGTACACGCCGAGCGCCTGGTGAAGTGCACCGACTGCCACCACTCGCTCAACAACCCCATCTATCTCGAGACGGCACGACCGAGTTACCTGGATTTCGATGCCCGTAGGGCCGACATCGGTGACTATCTGACCCGGCCTCTCCATGAGCTGGCAAGGGGCAGAAGCGCCCAGGGGACGCTCGCCCCGGAGTTCGACTACACGATGCGATCCTGTGAGTCGTGTCACGGTATCGAGAAGGCGCACGAGTGGCTTCCCTTTGCCGACCGACACATGGAGCAGCTTGCATGCGAGACATGCCATATCCCCAAGATGTACATGCCCGCCGCCGAACAGTACGACTGGACGGTCATCCACACCGATGGCACTCCGGCGGTGGTGAACCGGGGCATCGATGGGGTGCCGGGTGACCCTTCGGCGCTGATCACCGGCTACGAGCCGGTCATCCTGAAGCGTGTCGGTGAGGAAGGCGAGACTCGCCTCGCCCCGTACAACCTGGTGTCGTCATGGTTCTGGATATACGGCGATCCTGCGCGTCCTGTGCGTCAGAGGGACCTCGAAGCCGCGTTCCTGGTCGGGGGTGCATACCGACCTGAAATCGTGGCAGCGTTCGATACGAACGGCGACGGAGTCGTCGCCGAGAGAGAACTCGTGATCGACACGACGGAAAAGGAGGCGGCTGTCAAGAGTCGGCTCGAGGCGATCGGGCTCTCCGATCCTCGCATCGATTCGGAGATTCAGCCCTTCACCGTGGCTCATGGTGTGACCGGTGGTGAATTCGCCACCAAGGATTGTCAGACGTGCCATACGAAAGACTCCCGGCTCACGGCGTCCATGCAGCTTGCGGCATATGTGCCCGGCGGAGTCATACCGCACTTCGTCTCCGACACGAATACGGAGACGACAGGCTCGGTGCAACTGGCCGAAGATGGAACGCTCTGGTATCAGCCGACGACGTCGGAGGCCGACATCGGGGTGTTGGGAAGCGATTCGGGCGGTTGGATCGATTGGTTCGGCTGGGTGCTGCTCATCCTGACACTCCTCGGAATCAGTCTGCACGGCGCCCTCCGGGTTCTTCTCGGACTCAGGTTGAGCAAGGCCAAGCCCAAGACGGTGCTCGTGCACATCTATGAACCGTATGAGCGGTTCTGGCATTGGTTGCAGGCAGTGGCGATCATCCTGCTGGTGGTCACGGGTGCGATCATCCACTGGCCAGGTGCCGTGAGTCCTCGAGGCTTTACGAGGCTCGTGATCACCCACAATGTGATGGCGGCCATCTTGGTGGCCAACGCGTTGCTGTCGATCGTCTGGCACGTTGCCAGCGGCGCGATTCGCCAGTACATCCCGCGGCCGAGAGGGTTCTTCGACCAGGCAGTCCGCCAGGCGGTCTTCTACGTGCAGGGCATCTTCAGAGGTGAACCCCACCCGTTCGAGAAGGATGCCCGCCACAAGATGAATCCTTTGCAGCAGATGACATACGTCGTGATTCTGAATGTGTTGTTGCCGCTGCAAATGATCACCGGGATCATGATCTGGGGTGCCCAGCAGTGGCCGGGAGCGACGGCGGCCCTCGGTGGGCTGGCGTTCTTGCTTCCGGTGCACGCGCTCGGAGCGTGGCTGTTCGTCGCCTTCATCATTCTGCACGTCTACCTGACTACCACGGGAGCGACTCCGCTCGCCGCCATTCGGGCCATGATTTCCGGATGGGAGACCATCGAGGTCCATGAAGAGGAGGTCACGGCATGACCATCGCCACCGCGCGATCGTGGCTCACCAAGAAGCGCCCGGAGAAGCCGTGGATGAACCCGTATCTCGGTGGTGTGCTCCTCGGCCTGGTGCTCTTTGCTGCGTTCTTCATCACGGGGAATGGTCTCGGGGCCTCTGGTGGTTTCCAGCGGATCTGGGCATTCATCGAGGACTTGATCGTCCCGGGGCATGTCGACCGTACCGCCTACCTCGCGAACTACGCGGGTGGGAACAAGAACCCCCTCGACCTGTGGATCGTTCCGCTTCTGGTCGGAGTGCCGATAGGGGGGTTCCTGTCCTCCTGGTTCAGCGGTCGATTCAAGATCAGGACCGGGAAAGGGCCGAACATCTCGGTGAAGACTCGTTGGCTCTTCGCCTTCATCGGCGGAACGATCATGGGGTTCGGGGCCCGGTTCGCTCGAGGGTGCACCTCGGGTCAGGCGCTGTCCGGAGGGGCCGTGCTCTCGGTAGGGAGCTGGGCATTCATGTTCGCGATGTTCGCCGGGGGCTACGCAGTCGCGTGGTTCGTCCGAAGGCTCTGGAACTGAGGGGGTCGACATGGTCATGACATTCGCAATCGCCCCGTTCCCGATCGAAGCGGAACTCGGGAAGTGGCTCGCCTACGGGCTGTATCTGATCATCGGCGTTCTCTTCGGTGCCGCGTTGGAACAGGCGGGGTTCGCCTACTCGCCAAACCTTGCGGCACAGTTCTACCTGAAGGACATGCGCGTCTTGAAAGTGATGTTCACGGCAATCATCACCGCCATGACCCTCATCTTCTTCTCATCCGGGATTGGCATCCTCGACTACACGAAGGTGTTCGTGGATCCGACCTACCTGTGGCCCGGGATCGTGGGCGGCATCATCATGGGTGTCGGGTTCACGATCGGTGGCTTCTGCCCGGGCACGTCGGCGACTGCGGCGGCGACCGGCAGCGTTGACGGGATGTTCTATCTCGGCGGGATCATGACCGGAATCTTCGCGTTCGGCGAGACGGTCGATTCCTTCCAGAAGTTCTGGTTCGGTTGGGACATGGGGCGCTTCACGATCCCCGAGTGGCTTGGAATCTCCACTGGTGCCGCAGTCCTCCTGGTCATCGTCCTTGCTCTCGTGTTCTTCTGGGCGGCGGAGACCTTCGAGAAGCGTTTCGGCGGGATCGACCCGAAGAGCCGGCCGAAGGCCCGTTTCGTGGGCGCCGGCGTATTCGTACTTGCTGCGTTGGTGGTCATCCTCATCGGCCAGCCCGGCTGGGAGCAGCGATGGGAGCGCATGGCGGAAGAACAGAACCAGGTGCTGGCGAACCGGGAAGTGCAGATCCATCCGGGGGAGCTTCTCGGACTGATGAACAACGACAAGGTGAAACTCGTGATGCTCGATGTGCGTCCAGAGTCGGAATACAACCTGTTTCATCTTGCCTGGTCGCACCACGTCGATCCGGATCCCGCCGCGGTCGATGCCTTGGCACCCGAGTTGAATGCCAACCCGGCCAAGACCGCCGTGGTGCTGATGAGCGATGACGAGACCGCTGCAACCGAGGCGTGGAAGGTGCTCGTCGCCGAGGAGGTGCCGAATGTGTACATCCTCGAAGGCGGCATCAACGAGTGGCTGGAGACGTTCGGTGGACGAGAAGTGGAACAGGTAACGCATGTCGTGGGTGACGATCAGCTCCGTTTTGTCTTCGCGTCTGCGCTTGGTGACGCATACTCGGCGGCAAGTCCGGATCCCGAAGAGTACGAGCTGGAGTTCACGCCCAAGGTGGAGTTGGCAGCCAAGGCCGGCCCATCCGCCGGCGGCTGTGGCTGACGTTCCCCCGTATCCTCAATCGTCGGTGCTGCCGTGAACGAAGGGAGAAGCCCCTGAAGGCGGACGGCCGATCGGTAGCGACTACATTGGCGGCCGTGGAGAGCGCATTTCCTTTCCCCGAGGCGAATAGGCCGCTGGTGATCGGTATTGCGGGCGGCTCCGGATCGGGCAAGACGACGATCGCCTCCGCCGTGGTGGCGGACGTGGGGGTCGGGGAGGTCGCCGTCCTCGAGCACGACTCGTACTACCGGCACTTCGAAGGTCTCAGCTTCGAGGAGCGATCCAGAATCAACTACGACCACCCCGGTTCGCTCGAGACCGAACTGCTGGTCCGGCATCTCGAGATGTTGCTCGACGGTCATCCCATCGAGAAGCCCGTCTATGACTTCACGACACATTTGCGATCCCCCGAGACGGTCACCGTGAAACCGGCGCCGGTGATCGTCGTGGACGGCATCCTGGTTCTCGCCGATGCTCAGCTGCGCGCCCTGCTGGATCTCAAGGTGTTCGTCGACACCGACCCGGATCTGAGGGTGCTGCGACGCCTGCAGCGAGACATCGAAGAACGTGGCAGGACGATGCGCTCGGTGATCGAGCAGTACCTGGCCACGGTGCGACCGATGCATCTGCAGTTCGTCGAGCCGTCGAAGGTCCATGCGGACCTGATCATCCCGGAGGGATACAACCGTGGCGCCGTCGCCGCCGTCCTGGGGCTGGTTCGCCAACGCCTCGAAGGTGGCCCCGACGTCGGGTCCGTATAATCGCTCGGATGACACATCCAACAGTCGGAGTACTCGGTGTCGGCGCAATGGGCGAGGCACTCGTCGTCGGTCTTCTGAATGCCTCCTGGGAGCCGAGTGAACTGTCGCTCGGCGTGCGACGGGAAGAACAACGTGAGGAGCTGGCCGACCGGTACGGGTGTCCAACCAGCCTCGACCCGGTCACCGTGGTCGCCGGCCGCGACGTGGTCGTCGTCGCGGTGAAGCCCCGTTCGGTCCCACGGCTGCTCTCGGCAATTGCCGGTGTGGTCACGGCGGAACAGACCGTGGTGTCCCTCGCCGCCGGTGTCGCGACGAGTCTCTATGAGGATGCGCTTGGTGACGTACCTGTCGTGCGGGCGATGCCGAACACTCCGGCGCTCGTCGACGAGGGCATCACCGGGATTGCTCCAGGCCGCTTTGCGGGCGAGCGTTCGATGCGCCATGCGGATATCGTGCTTCAGGCGGTTGGTGGCGTGATCCAGATGGAGGAGCACCACCTGGATGCCGTCACCGCGGTGTCCGGTACGGGTCCCGCCTACGCGTTCCTTCTTGCCGAGGCGCTCACGGAAGCGGCCGTCAGAGAGGGCCTCTCCCGAAGTGTGGCCCAGCGCCTCGTCAATCAGACCATCAAGGGTGCCGGCGCACTCCTCGTCGAGACGGGCAAGGGACCGTTTGAGCTTCGTGCACAGGTCACATCACCCGGTGGCACGACCGCCGCTGCGATGCACGTCCTGGAAGGACGAGGTTTTCGGGCGTTGGTCGAGGACGCGGTCGCGGCTGCGGCGAATCGCTCACGAGAGCTGGGTGAGGCGGCTCGTCGAGAGGAGAGATGAGGGGTGTCGACACTCTTTCGCAAGGCCTTGCTGGCGGTGACCGAACGGAGTGCGGTTCGGGCGACGTTTACGAGGTTTCCGGCCGGGCGGGCCATGGCCAAGAGATTCGTCGCCGGTGAAAGCCTTGACGATGCGGTGGCTGTGGCCCGTCGGCTCAACGAGTCCGGTGCCATGGTGTCGCTCGACCATCTCGGTGAGGACGTGCACGACGCGGCATCGGCCAAGGCGGCGAAAGAGGACTACCTCGCCATACTCGACAGAATCGCGTCCGAGGGTCTCGACGCCAACATCTCCATCAAGTTGACGCAGCTCGGTATGGCCTTCGACGAGGAACAGGCGCGGGTGGCGCTCGAGGAGCTTGCCACCGAAGCGGCCGAGGTCGGTACGTCGGTGACGGTCGACATGGAGGAGTCCACCTGGACCGGGATCACGATCGATCTCTATGAGAAGGTCCAGCGTGCTCACGGGAACCTGGGCATCGCCGTGCAGGCCTATCTGCATCGCACTGCGGATGACCTCGAGCGGCTGATCCCACTCGGAGGGCATATCAGATTGTGTAAAGGCGCCTATGCCGAACCCGCCGACATCGCCTACCAGTCCAAAGGGGAGGTCGACGAGTCGTACGAGCGGCTGCTGGAGACGCTGATGGCCGCCAAGGAAACCAAGCCCGCGGTGGCGACCCACGACGAACGTTTGATCGAACGCACGTATGTGCTGGCCGCGTCGAGGGAAGAGCCGTTCGAGTTCCAGATGCTCTACGGGATCAGAGAGAACCTGCAGCAGGAGATCGTGGCCAAGGGGTACCCGCTGCGGGTGTACGTGCCGTACGGTTCCCAGTGGTATCCCTACCTGACCCGGCGGCTCGCGGAGCGCCCGGCCAACCTCTGGTTCTTCGCGAGGGCCCTGATCGGGCGGTAACTCACTGAACCCAGGGCTCGTAGGGGTCGTGGCGACCCCCCTGAGCCCTGGGTTCGCAGGGGGTCAGTCGTCGAGTCTGCCGAGGAGGTCCTCGACCAGGCCCGCCTCGTCGTGAAGTGGACCGACGGCTCCGGCACCATGACGGCACCAGGTGCACAGTGTCCGTCCGTCGGCGCCGACCTTGGCTGCCGTGGGCGTGTTGCAGCTTTCGCAGGCGGTCAGGGGTCCGGCCGCCAGTGTTCTGGCGTTGAGCAACCCCTCGATCCGGTCGCCGAAGCTCACTGCCGATTCCGGACAGGCAACGGCACAGATCCCACAGTCGAGACATGCCGCCGGCCGAAACGAGATGGCGAACGTCGCATCTTTCGTCGACATCGTCAGCGCATCGGTGGGACAGAACTGCACGCACGCCCGACACGCGGTGCACGCATCCGGATCGATGCGAACATCGGCAAAGGGAATTCGTGTCGTGCCCATCTCATCGATCGTGGGAAGGTGGGCGAGCAGCCGGACGCGCGATGTCGGAAGGCTGCCGCCGGGATCCCGATCGGTCAGTTCGGCAGCGCGATCCCGGACCAGGCCGAACAGCGCCCGCCGGGTGAAGTGCGGGTGGGCCCCGTCGATGACCTCGCGGACGGCGGCTGTTTCCGTCGCGTCCGAGGCGACGCGGATGGCCTGAGGGTTTCCGAGGAGGGCATTCACCGAATCGACCGCTGTGGCGATGACCGTGTGCGCCGAGCCGATGGGGCACTCTTCGCAGAGGGTGTCGTCCAGCACGATCGGTCGGTTCCCTTGGTCGGACAGTTCCAGGAGGTCGCCTATGTCGAGGCTTCCCAGGCATCGGGGGTGGGTGACGACGATGGCCGTCGGAAGTGGAGCTTTCCGCGGGTTGGTGCGGCGAACGCACACGACGCCGAGTTCGTCGGGTGCGTGCTGCGAGACCGACCGGAGGAGTGTCCGTTCGGTGTGGTCTCCCTCGCCGAACACGTCGGTTGGGCATACCGCGATGCAGACGCCACAGGCAACGCATGTTTCGGTGTCGAGGATCGGTGCAGGATGCTCCAAGCTGATCGCATCGACCGGACAAGCATTCGCGCACAGTCGGCAACCCGCGCGCCGATGGATGAGGTTGAGGCATCGGTCGAGGTCTGCCGATGGGACGTGTTGGCCGATCACCCGTGGCCTCCAGACGCAATCATGGGTCCGATCGGACCCATGATCGCGTCTGGGAGGAATACTGCAACGTGGGGCAGGCGAATCACCGATCGTCGCGGTGGCGCCGCTCGCCGGACTCCTACACCTTCTCGACCCTGACTTTCGTGTCGTAGAAGCTGGCGCTCCCACCGATCGGGTCGGTGAGACAGACGTCGCCGACCACCGGGTCGATTCGCATCGCCGGGTTCGGTACCGTGCCGGACGCCCGGGCCGGTTCGCCCTTGATCGTTTGACCGTCGATGACGATGTCGTTCGAGCCATACGCCCAGTGGCCCCGCCACGAGAGTGCCACGGTGCCCGGACGCATCCCCTCCATCACATCCACTTCGGCTTCGACCGCGTAGGTGCGGCCATCACCGAGATCGAAGGTCCCGGTCGGAAGGCTCGCCGACACGATGCGGGCACGCTCACCCGACTTGATGCCTCGCGCAACCGCGTCCCTCGTGTTCATCTGGATGTGGTTCCTGGGCGACAGTGCCTTCTGGAGCCAGGCGGATCCTCGGCTGCGGCTCTGACCCTCCCAGATCTCCTTGAAGGTGATGAGGCTCAAATCGAACGCTCCGTCGTCGATCTCGTTGCCGGCCGCATCCTTGACCGGTTGCCACTTCGGTAGACCATCGAACCGTTCACCGGTCATGCTGTCTTTCACCTTGGACACGTTCTCGATGAACAGGTTCCACCGGCCCTTCCATTGGTGGGCGAGCCACTCGTTGTCCTTGTACAGCTTGTCGCTCGCCTCGAATCGCCCGCCCCGGTTGAGTAGGTGGACGACGCTGGGCCACAGTTTCGGCGGTACGGCTCGCATCCACACGTCCTCGTCGAAGACGGTCTTCGGGAGGTGGCGTCTCGCTTCCCGGAAGATGCGGAACTCCTCACTGTCCGACTCCGGCAGTGTTTCGGAGCCGTCCTCCTTGTCTCCGAACGCCAGGTTGGCGAAGAACGCCAGGAAGTACTGCTCGGGACGGTCCAACGGGTAGCCGGGTCCGAGTCCATCCTTTCCGAATCCAGCCAGACCGAGCTTCTTGCCCACGGCGATCAAGAACGCGTCGAATGAGATCGGCATCCGTTCGCCGTCGATCTCGACGATCTCGGTCAGGGGAGCCATGGTGGGCTGGCGTATCTTGCTCATCTTCGTCAGGATCGCCGGCGACGTGTGTGGCGTTCCCCAACGTTCCATGTAGGTGAGGTCCGGCACGATGTAGTCCGCGTACATGGAGGTCTCGCCGACCACGATGTCACACGCGATGAACAGCGGGATCTTGGTGGGATCTCGCAGGAGATCGATCTGTGCCTGTCCCGCCGGTGAGGCGAGGGCCACGGTTCCCATGTTCGTGAGCACCACTTTCGCCGAGTACGGGTACCCTGCCGCGGCGCTGGGGATGACGTGCTGGTAGACGTCGTTCGTGAACGGGTACCAGGGCCGCTTGGCCGGGAACCCTTCGAACAGCGTCGTCTTGTCGTAGGACGCCTGTTGGCGGTTGATGTGGATGCCCCACTTCTTCAGTCCGCCGGGGGCTGCGGCAACGACACTCTTCGGGAAGGGTGCCCCGGGTTTGGAGCCGTCCTCGTGCCAGTGGCCGCCACCCGCGGTGAGACCGCCGCGATGGTTCACGTTGCCGATCAGCACATTGAGGGTGATGATCGCCTGACCGTTGTGGTAGCCGTTGGTGTGCTGCACCGGACCCCGATACATGTCGGTGGCGGCGCGCTTTCCGTGACTCGTGAATTCGTCGGCCAAGCTCACGATGTCCTGCTCACGTATGCCGCAGATATCTGCGTACTCGGCGAGCGTCCTCTCGTTCGCCCGATCCGCCAGCAGCTGAAACGCCGGCTTGACCACGATGCCGTTGACGGTGAACTCGCCCAGCAAGGCACCGGCCGCTGCCGCGTCGGCGAGCGTCGGACCGCCATCGGTCATCAGGACACGAGCTCCCGTGACCGGCTCGCCGTTCTCGTCGGTGGGAGGTTCGAGTCCGGCGTCTTCCGCCGTGAGGAACACCATCTCGTCGACCCGGACCAGATGGGTTGCGTCGGTGTAGGTGACTTCGCCGTTCGCCTTCGCAGCGTCCATGCTCGGTGCAGACAGGTAGGCGGCGTCGTAACGGTCGCTCGCGATGATCCAGCGGATCATGCCCAGCGCCAGGGCGCCGTCGGCGCCAGGATTCACCGGAACCCACTTCCAGGCTTTCGTGGCAGTCTTGCTGAGCCGCGGGTCGACGACGGCGAACTTGAACTTGTTCCTGATCAGTGAGTCGGTGACCTGTTCGGCCATCGGTGTCGGACCGAAGTTCGCCTCGAACGCGCCGGTGCCGAAGAAGATGACGAACTCGGCCGAGAGGAGATCCGGCTTCAAGTGGTCCTTGCCACCGGTCATCTGCTTGAACGCGATGTGGTGGCTCTGCTCACAGATGGTGGTATGCAGGTAGTAGTTCACCGAGCCCATACCGTCATACGTGAAGCGTTTGCTCAGCTCCTTGCGGCCGTGTTCGACGCGTCCGCCCAGGAACACGAACTGGTTGTTCACCGGTCCGAGATCCGGATGGTCGGGATCGATGAGGAGATCGAGATGGGCGGCGTGCTTCTGTTTGAACTCGTCGACCGTCATGTCACCGGCCACGACGGCGCTCGTGTCTTCGGCAAGCTGCTTGGCCAGCTCAGGATCCCGGAGCTTGTAGACGTCCTGGAGCCCGTCGACCGGACCCTCGCCGAAAAGGTCTCCACCGGTGACGACCTCGTCGATGAACTGGTTCCATTCGATCACCTGCCACTGGCCTTGGCCTCTCCGACCGACACGCTTGAGGACCTTTCGGATCCGGTACGGGTCGTAGGCGATCTGGACCGATGATTGTCCTTTCGGGCAGAGCTTCGCATCGTCCTTGGCCGCCTCCGGCAGCGGGGTGTTCTCCCACAATGCAGGCAGGAGATTCATCGGGCTGTACGGGTTGCCGTCGACCTTCACGAGCACACCGTCTTGAAGCTTCGCCTTGAGGGTGCAGGCCGTGTGACAGCCCAGGCAGACCGAGTAGATGAGGTTTTCGGGCTTGTTCAGTGCATAGACGTCGCCGGCGAGTGCCGTGGTGGGCTCCACGATGTTCCCGGTGATTCGTGCGAGCGCCGGAAGGGAACCGGCCATGGCGATCGATCCACCGACGAGGGCGCTCGTCTTGACGAAATCTCGTCGAGTTACCGAGAACGTGCTGTCGTTTTCCTGGGTGTCAACGTGGCGTTCATCGGCCATGTCGGACGACCTCCTTCTGACGAATGATCGGTAAGAGTTGGTATCCGGTGAGGAACAGGATTCCGGCCAGAGAGACCACCCAGACGAAGACGAGCCATTCACCGAGGCTTGGGTAGTAGTTGAACGTCAGGCCGGGACCGGTGAAGGCGTGCTTGAGCCCGGCGAGCTCTTCGACGTCGAGGCCGGGAAGGACGATGTTCAGCCGCACGGTGAGGAACGTGGATGCGATGAGCGCACCCGCCCATCCGATCGCCGCCTTCGACCGGCCACGGAAGGTCAGGAGCGCGGCCGGCACGATGACGCCGAGTATGACGTGAACGATCCAGAACGCCCACCAGTACGGTCCGAACATGACGAGGCGGATGCTCTCCGTCATCGACGGTACCGCCGATATGAGACCGGTGGAATACTCGGCCCATTCGAGGAGAACGTCGAGCGCCAGAAGCCCAAGGACGATCTGACCGAGGAAGATGACGGTGTTGCGGTGTGCTCGAGAACCTCGGTCGGGACCCCAAAGGACGGTGAGAAAGGTGAGGAGGGCACCTCCCGACACCAGGGCCCCGACCAGGAACACGATCGGTGTGAGGCCTCCGTGCCAGAAGGGTCGTGCACCGACCACACCGAAGAGCGCTCCGACACCTCCGTGGAAGGCGACGGCGAGGGGAACACCGATCGATCCGAGGATCTTGAGGATTCTGTGGTCCCTCTCGATGCTTTCGGTCGACTGGTCCCTACGTCCGAACGTCAGGAAGCCACAGAGCTTGCCTCGAAGCCCTGGATCGTTCGCGCAGGCGGCCAGGTCGGCTCGTATGGCGAACCACAGTTCGACGAGGAGCAGGACGAAATAGCTTGTGTACAGCCACGCCATCCAGCCCATCATCGACGTGAAGTGGGTGTGGGTGATCAGGCGGTATGCCCGCAGTGGATGTCCCAGGTCGAACCACACCAGCAGCATCGCTCCGAAGAGTGTGATCAGGGCGGTGAAGAGTGCCAGTTTGCCGACTCCTTCGAGCCGCTTCACTCGAAACACGTAGACGAGTGTCGACAGCAGGAATGCACCGGCAGACAGACCGATCAGGTAGATGTAGGCGGCAACCCACAAACCCCACGGTATGTAGCTGCCGTAGTTGGCCATGTGATGGCCTTGGGTGATTCGTAGGACCACGCCGACGGTTCCTGCGAGGAACCCTGCGCCGGCGAGTGCCCAGGCGATGGTCTTCGATGTTTTGGTCACAGTCACACCTCCTCTCACACCACGTAATAGACGGATGGTTTCGTGCCGAGCTCTTCCTTGAGCCGGATGACGTCAGGCCGGGCGGCCATCTCGGCGACGAGGGAGTCCGGATCGTTGATGTCACCGAAGTAGTTCGCGGCGCCGATGCACGTCGTTACACAGGCGGGCAGCAGGCCCTGCTCCAGCCGGTGGAGGCAGAACGTGCACTTTCGCGCATTGCCTTCGGGTGACCCACCGTCACGCGGCCATTCCTTGCCGTACTCGTGGTTCGGTAGGAGCTCGTACTCCATCTGGCGTGGAGAGCCTTCGGTGTAGGTGTGTCCTGTATCGAAAGTTCTGGCGGAGTAGGGGCAGGCGGTGATGCAGTACCGGCATCCGATGCACTGGTCGTAGTCGATCTCGATGATGCCGTCGTCGCGTTTCCATGTTGCGCCCACCGGGCACACCTCGACGCAAGGTGGCTCTCCGCACTGCATGCACGGTCGTGGCAAGAACCGTCGGGTTACGTTGGGGAACGTGCCGATTTCCGTGTCCAACACGGGACGGTAGACGACGCCGGGCGGAAGCTTGTTCTCGGCGACGCAGCTGATGGTGCACGCGTGACAACCGACGCACTTGCGCAGATCGATCACCATCACCCAGTGGCGTTGGTCGACGGGTTTCTGAAGCGCCCGTTCGATGTCCATTCGCATTCGGATGAGCACGTTCTCTTGTTGGAGCAAGTCAGGCATGCAACATTCTCCTCTCGCATGGCCCGGGGGCATTGCATCATCCAACGCCGGTCGTTGGTAGCGGGAGAATCCCTGATTCGTGTCCGTGGGGTCCTGTTTGTCGCGGGGCCCGGTGTCGGGGAGATCCCCTACATGGCAGAGGAGGCGGCCTTCGAGGTCATGGGCGGGAACCACCAGCTGTGGTGGGATGCACCGCATGTACTCGAAGACCCCACGATACGGCGGGCACTCGAAGTCAGGGCCGCACGGGCCCTGTGACAGAGGGGTGCTCGACGGAGCAGCACTCAGGAACCGCCTATTGAAGGACCCCGAGTTCCAGGGCGAGTCGCACGAGGGAGGCTCGGCTGTGGAGGTCGAGTTTGCGCATCATGCGCGCTTTGTAGGTTTCGACGGTTTTGACACTGAGGTACAGCATGTCGGCGATCTCGGTGTTCGAGTGGCCGAGCGCCGTAAGCTCGAAGATCTCGGCCTCTCGCTCGCTGAGCGAGTTGTAGCGCTCATGCTTCTGGTCGGTCGGCTCCTGTGGCGTGTCGAGGGTGTCTTCGAGTAGCAGCTTGGTGTGGCGGGGGCTGACGTACACACCACCTTCGTGGACGGCTCGGATGGCGGTGAGGAGTTCCTCTGCAGCAGACTGTTTGAGGAGGAAACCGGCGCCGCCAGACTCGAGAATCGTCCGCAGGTATCCGGGGTCGTCGTACATGGTGAGTACGAGCACCTTGCAGTCGGGAGCTCGTTCACGGATCATCGGGAGTGCTTCGAGGCCGCTGCACACGGGCATGTTGATGTCCATCACGACGACATCCGGTTTGAGGTGGGCGACGAGATCGACACAGATCGCGCCATCACCGGCTTCTCCGACGACCTCAAGGTCGGCTTCAGCGTCGAGGAGTGATTTCAGTCCGGCGCGAAGTACTGCATGGTCGTCGGCGAGGACGATTCGAATCGGGCTCATGAGGGGACTTCGATGTACACGGAAGTTCCTCCGCTTCCACTTTCGAAGCGTACGCGTCCCCCGAGAAGGTCGGCGCGTTCGATGATGCTGTGGATGCCGACACTTGTGCCGGAGCGTCGCATGGCATCGACATCGAACCCGACGCCGTCGTCCTCGATGATCGCCTGGACCAAGCCGTTCCTTTGTGTGACGAGGACACTGATCGTTCTTCCCCGGCTGTGGCGGGCTGCGTTGGTCATGCTTTCTTGCACCATACGGTACAGCGCGATCTCCACGGTCGAGTGAAGACGGGTGGCGAGGTCGAAGTGGGTGTCCACGGCGAACTCGGGATAGATGTTCTCGAAGTCGGCGGCGTAATTGCGAAGTGCCTCGGCGAGCCCCAGATCGTCGAGGACGCTCGGACGCAGGTCCCGTCCGAGTTGTCGCACGGTCTGGAGCGTCTCGTCGGTGATCGCTCGCAGTTTCGAGGCTCTGGCATTGAGGTCTTCCGCGCCGGTGGCCAGTGTCAGCGCCGAGATCCCCAGGGTCAGTGAGTTGAGGGCCTGGCCTACACCGTCATGGAGTTCTCGAGCGATCCTCTTTCGCTCCTCTTCCTGGGCGGTGATGAGCTGTTCGAGCAGGCGTGTCCTGGCCGCTTCCTTCTCGTTGATGGTTGCCTGGCTCTCTTGGAGGTCATCGACCATGTGGTTGAACGCGTCTGCCAGCACGCCGATCTCGTCTTTCGCCCAGCGTCGGGCCCGCGCAGCGAGATCTCCCGCACCGACTTTCTTGGTCGTGTGTACGAGGTCGAGGATCGGACGAGTGAGGATCCAGGTGAGGAAGATGGCGGCAGCGATGCCGGCGAGGGCGACGACCAGCGTGGTGAGCAACATCTGGCCGGTTATCGCATTGATGACATTCTGCAGCCGCTTTTCGGAGAGCCCCACGCGAGCCGTGCCGGCGCGACCGTCGAAGATGGGTGCCGAGTACTCGTGCACGGTGCCTTCACTGCTCCCGTAGATGATCTCGCCATCGTCACCGGGATGAATACCGAGAAGTTGCGTTGGGAATCCGTCGGCTCCGAACGTGTGGGCCACGACGTTGCCGCTCGGATCGACCACGTAGGCGTAGAGGGCGTCCGGGTGATTGGCGACCGTGTCGGTGAGGAGATCGTGCAGTGAGAGTGTGTCGTCCAGGAGGAGTGGATCGGCGCTGCGCCCCGCGATGTCGCTGGCCACGGACTGGCCCCGGCTGTCCAGTTCACCGATCAGAACCTGGTGGAGGACGGCTCTGACCTGCCACGTGATTCCGAGGCCGAGAACGGTGGTGAGGGCAAGGACGATGCCGAGAATCTTGGTTCTGACGCTGACGGCGCCCAGGAGCTGTTTCGTCTGACCTGCGTATCGTTCGAGGTTCGACGAGTCGCCGGGGTTGGTGATCATGGCGTCTGCTCGACCGCGTCGATGACGGCGCGTACGCCGTCATAGGCGCCGTCGTCGACGGAGACAAAGCCGTCGATGCCCAGCGTGGCCAGGACCGGTGTGCCTGTCGGATCCGTCGAGATCGAGAGAAGAAGATCCCTGAGTTCGGCTGCCTGGCGTGGCGTGACGTCCGGAGATACGACCACGGGGGGGATGGTGAATGCAGGCGATCGGTTGATCACCTTGATCTGCAGGGCGAGGTTCGGATTCCTCTTCAGCGCATAGTCGAGGACGAGGCTGTCGACGGCGGCCGCATCGGCGACTCCGTCTGCCACGGCTTTGATGGCCCGATCGTGGCTGTAGGTGAAGAATGTTCGAGCGAAGAACGTCTCTGGTGTCTCTCCGAGTTGTTCGACGAGGTACGTTGGATAGATACGTCCCGTCGTGCTGATCGGATCGGTGAAGGCGAAGACGACTCCACGGAGATCGCTCATGGACTCCGCCGTGCTGTCGTAGGGAACGATGAGTTCGGAGTAGTAGATCGTCTGGTCGTCGATCTGGGGGGCAACGAGAAGGCGAAGGCCGAACTGATCGTGACCGGCGACATAGGCGCTCGTGCACACGAATCCGACTTCGACATCGCCGGACTTGAGAAGATCATTGATCTCCTGGTAGGTCCGGCGTTGGACGATCTCGACCGGTCGACCCAACCTCTCTGCGAGGTAGCTTGCCAGGGCCCCGTAACTGTCGATGGTGCCTTCGGGCGACAGGATCGCGGCGACGGCGACACGCAGCGGTTTGATCGCGGTGGACGCGGCGACGGGGACCGGGGATCGGTGGGAAAAGTCGACGTACGGCAGGGCGGCAGTCCGGCTCGCGGTGCACGCACCGAGGAGCAAGGAGAGCACGACGACCCGGGTGACGCTGCAAGTTCTCACGTCTCGCGTCCGTTGTTCCCGAGATGGCCGACGAGGAAGTCGGCGAGTCCGGAGGCGTCGTCGAGGCCGAATTGAGGCACCGGCAGGTCCCACGTGTGATCGGTGACCAGAGCCAGCAGCTCGTCCGGGTTGCAGAGGAGTTCGCCGCTGCGGGCCGAACGGTGTACCTCGATCTTGGGATAGGCGCCGCGTTTGTAGCCTTCGGTGAGGACCAGATCCATGTCGGAGAGATGCGCTGCGATGACCGCGTCCAGGTCGGTCGACCCTGCCTGTCTGCGAAAGACGGCCACTTGTACCGGGCTGGCGCCGACAACGACCTCCGCTCCTGCTTCTGCGAGTCGGTGCGTGTCCTTTCCGGGGACATCGAAGGAGGAGAGATGGCTGTGATGCTTCAACACGCCGACCCTGACTCCTCTGGATTCGAGTTCCGGAAGGAGCTTCTCGAGGAGGGTGGTCTTGCCGGTGCCGGACTTCGCGACGACCGAGACGACCGGTGTGACTCGCCCGAGTTCCTTCACTCGAGATCGTTCGAACCCGGCACCCGTGCTACGTCGGCGGGACATGACGTTCCGTCTCCTCCCGTGGGTCGTGATGGCGGGATCATACCCCTGTGTGAGCGAGGTCCTGTCGGAGACACGTCCGGGACGGTGATGCCCATTTGCCGACGTGTCGGATCGGCCCCCTTCAGAGCCTCGTCTATCCAGGCGGGGGCGGCGATCACGGCGGGGGACCTCGCGGTCCTGATCGCACCTGGTGCAACGTGGCGTATCTCGGAGATGTCCGCTCCGGCATCCGGGACCTTTCGGTCCTCGGGACGCACCGTGCCTTCGACCGGTGCGCCGATGGCGATGTCCAACTTCGTAAGGCGGCCGGCTCTTGCATCCAAGCGGCCGACAGTGGGGCGCCGACGCAGCAGATCGGGCGTGAGACCCGGTCCGCTCATCGTTGCGCTTCGGTCGGGTAGAAACGCCGGCGAGCCCACAGAGCGACGTACACGAGACCGACGAGGACGGGGACTTCGATCAGAGGTCCGACGACGCCGGCGAGGGCCTCACCCGAGGAGATGCCGAAGATGCCGATGGTGACGGCTATGGCCAGTTCGAAGTTGTTCCCGGCGGCCGTGAACGACAGCGTCACGTTCTTCGGGTAGGAGAGTCGTAGGCGCAGGCCGAGAGCGAAGGAGACGCTCCACATGATGGCGAAGTATGCGATGAGTGGCAGGGCGATGCGGGCGACATCGAAGGGTTGTGAGGTGATCGCGTCGCCTTGGAGGGCGAATAGCAGCACGACCGTGAACAGCAGACCCCAAAGGGCGATCGGACCGATCCTCGGCAAGAACCTTCCCTCATACCACTCGACGCCCTTGGATCGCTCACCCCACAGTCGGGTCAGCCACCCTGCGACCAGGGGGACGCCGAGGAAGATGAGTACCGACTTGGCGATTGCCCATATCGAGATCGAGACCGTGTGCGTCTCCAGGCCGAGCCATCCCGGCAGCACGGTGAGATAGAAGTAGCCGAGAACTGCGTACGCGACGATCTGAAACAGTGAGTTGAGAGCAACGAGAACCGCAGCGGCCTCACGGTGTCCGGACGCAAGGTCGTTCCAGATGAGCACCATTGCGATACACCTGGCCAGACCGACGAGGATGAGCCCGGTGCGGTAGGCGGGAAGGTCGGGGAGCAGCAGCCACGCGAGGGCAAACATGAGTGCGGGTCCGACGATCCAGTTCAGGACCAGAGAGGTGACTATCAGCGTGCGGTCCGTGGCGATCTCGCCGATACGCGAGTACCGCACCTTGGCAAGCACCGGGTACATCATCGCCAACAAGCCGAGCGCTATCGGCAATGAGACGGTGTCGATCTTGACTGCGTCGAGCCAGTCGTTGAGCGTAGGGACGGCCCTCCCGAGGCCGAGGCCCAGGGCCATGGCGAGGCCGATCCAGATGGGCAGGAATCGGTCGAGTAGCGAGAGGCGTTCGACGACCGACTCCTCTATCGCCTTGACCCGGGTATGCGGCGACGACATCATGCTCCACCCCTTCGGAGGTGATCCACGAGAGACTCGATCTTGGGTGCCGTGCCGTTGAGTGTTTCGGCACCGGCGGTCATCGGGCGATCTCCGACATGCGGTATTCGCGGGGAAGTGCGCGATCGAGCCTCTCCCAGGCTTCGGGGGCGATCGAGTAGTCGATCCATCGGCCACGCTTCTTGCCGACGATGAGGCCGGCTTCCCTGAGGACCTTCAGGTGGTAGGAGAGCAGGTTCTGGGCGATCGCGACGATGTCGCCGATCTCACACACGCACTTCGGCGTCTCCGAGAGGAGATCGAGGATGGCCAGCCGGGTCGGGTCGGCGAGCGCTCCGAGCAACTCGGCACTCTGTTCAAAACGTCTTGTATCAAGAGTTGTTGAGACGTTCATGCTTGGACTGTACCAAATGGGACGAGGGAGGCAAGTCCAGGTGAAGAACCGTCGTGCCCTTCATTGTCGGCATCATGGGCGATCGTCACCAGATGCGGACGCGACGATGCCGGTCGGCGTTCACCGATCGGCATCGTGTGGCTGAGAGTGCCCGGCGGTGGGGCGTGACCGGAGGTCGCCGGGCCAGATCACCCCGAACGCCGGGCGTGTTCGGGGGTCTACCGTCCTGTGAGCAGGTCGCTCCGTCTCTCTTCGAGTTCGAGCGCATCGATCTCCCCTCGGGCGAATCTTGCCTCGAGGATGTCGAGGGCGCGGTCGCGAGAGGTTGTCACCTGCTCCGGCCTCGAGCCGGCACTCCGAGCAATCCAGACGATTCCCCAGAGGATCGCTCCCCAGAACAAGACCATCCAAAGAGCTCCGAACCATCCTCCAAATGACCACATCATGGTGTTCTCCTTACCTGTTGATGCGGTCAGTACATCAGAGGAAGATGAACGGTCTACGCATGCCCGTGTAAAGCTTCTGCAACGGGTGACGCCTTCTTGCAACGAATTTGCAATAAGCTGCTGTTCGAGAGACTTCGATAGGAGAAGGGCCGTGCCGGAACTCATTGCCACGATCCGCACGGTTTCCCCCGTCGGCGTGGCCCTTCTCATATCGGCTTTCTTCCTTGGATTGCGGCATGGCATCGACTGGGATCACATCGCCGCCATCTCGGATATCACGAGCACACAGGAGACGGTGCGGTCCTCGCTGTGGTTTTCGACGCTCTATGCGATCGGGCACGCGGCTGTCGTGCTGGCCATCGGTGCCGCTCTGATCGTGGCCGACTTCGAGATGCCGGCAGGTCTGGAATCGCTCATGGGCAGGGTCGTCGGGGCCACACTCGTCGTCCTGGGAGTGTGGGTCCTCGTGGCACTGGTCCGTCACGGTGACCGTTTCCGGATGCGGAGTCGTTGGATGCTTCTGTTCTCCGGGGTGCGTTCCGGGATCCGACGCCTTCGAGGCCATCGGCCCGGTCCCGAAGCATCGGACCAGGATCCATTTGCGACCTATGGAGCCAAGACGTCGCTGGGTGTTGGCATGCTCCATGGGGTGGGGGCCGAGACACCCACCCAGGTGGTGATCTTCCTCGGTGCAACGGGCGTGGGTGGAAAAGGTCTCGGGATGGGCGTGCTGGTGGTTTTCGTCGTGGGGCTGATTGTGGCCAACACGCTGATCGCCGTTGGCGCCTCGGTCGGCTTTCTCGGCGCGACCCGCTCTCGTTGGGCATACCGACTGACCGGCGGCGTCATTGCGCTCTTCAGCCTGGTCCTCGGAACGATATTCCTACTCGGCGGCGCTTCGATGTTGCCCACCCTTGCGGGCTGAAGGCGCGCCGAGCGCTCGACGGCGGATCGCCCCGACGCAAAGCCGTTGCAGCTCTTTCCCTCGACTTCGTCGTAGTCCGCCGACGGCCACTCCATCCATTCGCGGTCTTGCATCGACTCGAGGTCTCGATGCGAAGTACCGGATACCACGTGGCGCGATCGGCACCCACGGCTGCTCAGAGGGCCGGAGGGGCCTCAGAGCAGCATCATCAAGACAAACGGCACGAGCACGAGTAGCGCCAGGGTCGGGTGACCGCGCCGTCGCGTGTTGTGACTGTCCCAGGTGAACAAGTAGACCGCCAACGCGAAGCCCAGGATCCCGCTGAGCGCCAGGGCGATGATCGACCCCCATGCGCTGAAGTCTGCAGCCTCTCCCATCGCCAAGGCATTGAACGCGTTCATGGCGTGGGTGGCAGGAAGCAGCCGGGCGAACCTCCCGGCAGCCTCCGGCAATTCGGCGTAGGGGATCATCATTCCTCCCAGCAGTATCGAGGGGAGGAAGACGAGTTGGGACCACAGCATCTGTGCGCGTGAGTTGGGGGACACGACTCCGATCAGCACGCTGATGCCGGCGGAGGAGAGGGTGGCGGCAAGGAACGTGAGGGCGTATCCACCCCAGTTCACGGGCGAGGGAGCACCAAAGAGCAGGGGAGCGCCGACGGTGATGATCGTCGCAGCGATCACCAGGTGAAGGGTGGTCGTGAGCGCCGGGATGGCCAGGATGGACGAGGAAGGAACCCCGTTGATCTTGTAGCTGCGAAACACGCCTGCTTCGCGAGCATCGACCAGGGGTTGGGGCAATCCCATCAGCGTGGCGGTGAGTATCGCGAACACGACCATCGCGGGCATCATGGCCTGGAGGAAATAGGGGTTGAGGCCGGGCAGGATGAGCCCCATCATCAGGAAGAAGCTCAGTGGGAACAGATAGTTCATCATGAGCAGCGACTTGTTGCGGATGCCGGTGCGGAAATCGTACGAGAAGTGGATGGCGAACGCGTTCATCGCCCTCCTTGGGTGTTCGCGGCGTCGGCAATCTCCAGGAACCTATCCTCCAGTGAGGGGCGTTCGACTCGCAGATCGATCAGAGAATCGTTGGTGTCCTCCACATGAGCGATGATCGCCGCCACGGTGGGACCGATGTCGGTGCTGAAGAAGATCGAGTAGTCCCCTTCCTGCGCCGTCCGGCTCACCGCCGGGAAGGTGACAGAGGCCCCGGACAGACCGGTGCCCTGAGTGCGTACGCTGATCTTCGTCAGCCCCGCGCCCGTGGCGGTGATCTCTCTGGGCGTACCGACCGTGGCGATGCGCCCTCCCATCAAGATGGCGACACGATCGGACATCTCTTCCGCCTCGGCCATGTCGTGGGTGGCCAGGATGATCGTCGTGCCGGCGGTGCGCAGCTCGTTCATCAGATTGTGCAGCTCGACTCGGGACGGCACATCGAGCCCGGCTGTCGGCTCGTCCAAGAACAGCACGTTCGGGTCGTGAGCGATGGCGAGTACGAGAACCAGACGTCGCTGCTGTCCTGCCGACAGGCTGTGGTATTGGGCGTCGCGCTTGTCGCTCAGGCCGAGCCGCTTCAGCAGATCGAGCCGAGGCGGCACGCCACGATAGGCACAGAAGAGCTTCATCGACTCGTCGACGGTGATGCTGTCGGGAAGTCCAGACGACTGCAGCTGCACTCCGATCAGACTTTGCAGCTTGCGGGGCTCGCGTGCCGGATCGATCCCCGCCACCCGCAAGGAGCCACCGTCGGGAGCACGCAATCCTTCGAGGCTCTCCAACGTGCTCGTCTTGCCCGCGCCATTCGGGCCGAGTAGACCGAAGATCTCACCCTGTTGTACATCGAAAGAAATGCCGTCGACGGCAACGAACCCGCCGTACGTCTTGCGGAAGTCGGTGACTTCGATCACCGGCATCGTCACCGCACGCATCCTTCGACGGTTCCGTTGCGGGCAATGCCGGCAAGGTGAAACGTGCTCGAGGGAGACTCCTCCCGTACGAGGTGGGGGGCTTCTTGGGTGTCGACCGAAGCGCTCATCCGAACATCATACCGATACGATCCGAGGTCCCGCTTCGGCAGTTCAGGCCTGGAAACACGTTCAGTTCCTTCCTGGCCCGGTCGCTCCTCTTCGTCGAAGATGCAGTCTGGAGACGGCGTCGAATGTTGCCGTGGGCGGACCCACAGGCGCCCGGCGGGTGCGTCCGCGAAATGCTTCGAGGCGTGGATCTGTCGAGTGGTAGTGGCGCGACGATCGAAGGCTGTCCGCTCGAGTCGCGAGTCCCTTGTCACCACCCGCTTGATACCGGAGGACGACGTGGCCCTTTCAGCCGTGTGGATTGCAGAGTCCACATCGCATCCGTCCCATTGTCGACGAGCCGTTCGCCTTCGTCGCCGAGGGCGATCGGGTACCCGTCGCCGCCGAGAGAGAAGGTTCCGGCGGCATCGATATCATTTCTGGTCATCGTCGGGTTGTTCCCGCCGATGACGTCGAAGGTCCGGGCGGTCGTGTCGCCGGCGCCCGGACGGACATGAGACCGTGCCGGCCCGTCCGCGTTTCGAGAGCGGTGTCAGCAGTGTCGGCGGCGGGAGCGATGCCCGCCGGACCTACGCCTGGAGGCGGTGTCGCGTGTGGTGATGAGGTCGGTGACGGCGTCGATCTTGCCGGTGATGCCGGCTTGGCCGGCCCGTTCCGCATCCTCGCCGGGCCGCGACGGTGCGGGTGTCTGGCGGGGTCTCGGCGGGATCGGCCGTCCGGCGGTGGACGCGTCGGCCGCCTCCAGGTTCCAGATCGCAGTATCCAGCCGAGTGGCCAAACGGCGCAGCTCGTTCGCGTCATCCGTCTTGTCGAGGTCCTTCAGGATGCCGGCATAGGCGACGGACGCATCACGGAAATAGGCGAGCGCCGCGTCGTCATTCGAGGTCTTGATCCGTTCTTCCAAGCGAAGGATGTCGTTGGCCACGTTGTCCAGTCGGCGGCGAAGTTCCCTTTTCGTCTCTTCCAGGCGGGTCGTTCGAGAGCGCCGATTCTGTTGCCCATTCCACCAGGAGATGGCTGCGGCAGCCAGGAGGGCGACGACCGTCAGTACGCCGAGAAGCAGCAATGTCGATGACAGATCGGTGCCGCGAGAGTCAAGCGCCCTGAACGCGAGGTAGAGCAGTACGACGATGACGATGGGGGAACGGAAGGAGAACATCCTTCTCATGATGGCATCTCGATTCGATGGTAGTTCGACGGGGAGTCGACTGGGCCGCTCATGGTTCTGTCCTGTCTTGTGGCACGGTGGCGACGATCTCTCGCCAGACGCCTTCCCGTCGTACGTCTTCGAGTTCCAGGCCGGCAGCCACCACGTTGTCTTCGGTCGGCCGATTGATGTTGAATCCGAACACGTTTCGTGTGATGGGGTTCAACGCATCGAAGAGACGTGCGAGGAGTGCGTTGCGGGGTCGCACATGCTCGAGGAGCAGAACCCGGCCGCCGGGCTTCACGACTCGAGCCACCTCGCGTAGACCTGCCACAGGATCCGCGACGGAACAGAACACCGTGGTCGCCACTGCCGTGTCGAAGCTGTCATCGGCGAAGGGAGCTTGCTGAATGTCGGCGAGGTCGAGATCGACGGGCGCCGAGATTCGTTTGGCACGTCGCCTGGCTCGCTTCAACATGCCTTCGGACACATCGATGCCGACAAGCTGGACGTCTTGGGGATAGTGCTCCAGGTTCTTGCCGGTGCCGACACCCACCTCGAGGGTGGTTCCCCGCGCCTGAGACACGAGGCGCCGCCGCCTTCGTAGCGTTCCCAGCCGTTCCATCGGCGCGTCATACAGGTCGTAGAGAGGGGCTATCCGGTCGTAGCGCCGGGTGATCTCGGCTTGGCTCTCGACGGGGCCCTGTCCGGTCATGCGTCTTCCAGGGCCGTGAGTACGGCGACGAGGCGCGACCGGGCTTCGTCGGCGATCGGCTGAATGTCGGAGCTCTCGCTGACGGAGAGCATGGCGGCGGGGTCGACGGCAGAGATCCGTGTAGACCCGTCCTCGGTGGCGCGCAACGTCACGTTGCACGGCAGCAAGAGGCCGATGGCCGGTTCGATGTTCAGTGCCTGATGCGCAAGATGCGGATTACAGGCTCCCAAGATCTTGTAAGGCGGTGTGGTGACTCCCAACTTTGCCTCGAGTGTCGCCGCCACGTCGATCTCGGTGAGAACGCCGAAGCCCTGTGCCGTCAGCGCGGCACGGGTTTCCTCCTCCGCGGATGCGATGTCGGTGTCCTTGGTGATGCTCATTTCGTAACCCTGCTTTTCCATGGGAAAACCTCCTGCGGCAGGTAGCCGTCGTCGTGGGGTAGTGTGCTGTTTACCCTACCCCACCCCGGGTGGGGTGCAAGTTTCCGGTCTCAGGAGAATGGCACCATGTTCGGATTGATCAGCTACCGCCCGATTCCCATTTTCGAGTTGGGTCCGTTGAAGCTGTCGCTGCACGGGCTCGCCGCCGGGCTCGGGTTTCTCGCCGGCGCATGGCTGCTGTTGCGGATCGCCCGACGGCGCGGGTTCGACACGGAGCGACTGCAATCGGTGCTGACGTGGGCCTTGGTGGGAGCGTTGATCGGTGCGCCGCTGCTGACCGTGCCGGCGCGCCTGTTCAATCCTGGATTCGGATTCCACGATCTCTTCGCTTCGATGTCGATCCTCGGCGGTATGACAGGCGGCATCCTCGCCGGTTGGATCAGGATGAGGATGCTCTCTTTGCCCTTCCTGCCGGTCATCGACATGGCGGCTCCCGGTCTTGCCCTGGGAACCGTGATCGGTCGGCTCGGGGATCTGGCGATCGTGGAACACCTTGGGAGGCGCACGTCGTTCTTTCTCGGCTATGCGGTGAAGCCCGGATATGATCTCGCACCGCAGCACAACGCACTCGAGTGCACGACGTCGCAGGCCGTCGATGGCATCTGCGGTGTTTATCACCCCACCGCGCTCTACGATCTGCTCGGGGCGCTGGCGCTCCTCGGCGTGCTGCTGTGGCTCGGTAGGCGCTGGCAGACCCGGCACTATGGACAGCTCTTCGCCTTGTGGATGGCATGGTATGGATTGCAGCGATTCTTCGTCGATTTCACACGGGCGGGTGGACCCAACATCGACCAGATGATCGGTGGGGTCACGTGGAGTCAGGTGACCGGTCTCGGTGCCGGTCTGGCCGGCCTGATCTTGCTGTGGGTTCTGCGGCGGCGGATGCCTGTGGTCGGCGCCGAGCAGGACGAGGTGTATACGGCCGTCTGAGCTATCGCGAGCCGAGGGGGCTCCATGCACGTCCGGTCGGCAGGTTCCTCCATGTGCGGCGGTTGGGACTCCCGGAGGCCGGGACCGGGGTCCAGCGAGCCGGCCCGAACGCAGACCGAGCATTTCTCGATCGTGGACGCCGGTTCGGATTCCGGGGAGATCTGATCGAGTCGGCCGTGCACGGGTCTCCATCGAGGACCCTTCCATGTCGACTCGCGCCGGTGCGCGTCGACATCGCCACTTGACATTCCATTCGACTGGAGGGTGTACGTTTGGCGGTGCTCGGCACGGTGAGCCGTCGCACCGTTCGATCTTCCGGCCGTGATCGCCGTGATCGTGGTGCTCTCCATCCCGGGAGACCGTCGTCCCGTGAGCGGAGAACGACGTAACCCGATCAGGGCTCTGCCGGGATGTCGAGCAGTTCGCAGGCGTGGTCGGCAGATTGCCTCGAGGAGGGGAACACATGAACGCCCAGGATCCCGAGTACACGATCGTCGGTGCCGGACCCGCCGGACTCGTTGCCGCCCTGACCCTTGCCCGCGCCGGCAAGAGGGTACGTGTGTTGGAGAAGGCCGACAGGGTGGGTCATCGTTTCAAGGGCGACTTTCAGGGTTTGGAGAACTGGTCGCAGCGACTGGACGGGCTCGAACGCCTGGCACGGCTCGGGGTCGAATCGACGTTTCGTCTCCGTCCGTTCCATGCCGTCAGCGTCTATGACCACAAGCTCCGACCAACCATCGCTCGTACCGCCGAGCCGCTCTTCTATCTGCTGTCCAGGGGACCAGGGTCGGGTTCGCTCGACACCTCGCTCCTGGCCCAGGTGCAACGGGCCGGTGTGGAGGTTCGGTTCAATTCGCCCGTTCGGCATCCGATACGCGGAGCCATCGTCTCCGCAGGGCCGCAGTATGCGCACGCCGTCGCCACGGGCTACTTGTTCCAGACCGATCTCCCGGATCAGGCGCATTGTGTCTTCGCCGAGGAGGTGGCGCCGGCGGCGTATGCCTACTTGCTGGTCTGGGACGGGCGCGCGACGCTGGCAACGTGTCTCTTCGCCGACGTCGACCGGGCTGCCGAGGTCCGAAGAACCGCCGTCGAGGTATTCCAACGGCTCGTTCCGGGGCTCGACCTCACCGGTGCACGGCCGTTCTCGGGGTACGGGACGGTGTTCTCTCGAGCGGTGTTCAGCGATACCGTGGGTCAACTCTATGCCGGCGAGGCAGCAGGGCTCCAGGATCCGGAGTGGGGGTTTGGCCTCTGGTACGCGATGGAATCGGGTTGGCTCGCGGCCCGTTCCCTCCTCGAAGGATTCGACTATGCCGTGGAAGCATCCAGGCGTTTCGAGCTCCAGCGGCGTTCGGGCTTCGCCAATCGTCTGTTCTTTGAACATATCCCCCAAGCCATCATCCCCGTCTTGGTGCGACAAGTCGCTTCATCGAGCATGCTGCGGGAACGGCTGAGACGTCATTGGAAGCCGAATTGGGTGAAGTCCACGATTGCGTATGCCGGACGGTCGAGGCTGCGCCGGTTCACGCCGGACCGGGAGGTGAACGGCAAGGCAAGACGAAGCATGCCGGAGACGGCCGACCGATCTACACCGGGTGCCATCTTGTCTGCGCCGAGCGACGGAGACACGATCTGAAGAGGGTCTTGTATGCCGCTGATCCGGCGTCACGCAATGATCGTCCATTCGGGCAACAACCCGTTCGGACGGGATGTCAACCCGGGAGCAGGTGGACGAGCTGCCAGGCTCCGATGAGTGGTTGAGCTATCACGCCGACGAGGATGACGCCTGCGGCGGTGACCACGACCGTGGCGCCCGAACGCCAATCCAAGACAGGCTGTGCTGCGAGGTGCTTGTCGACGTAGGCGGGAGCGATGATGCGCAGGTAGTAGAAGAGCGAGATCACCGAGTTGATCACGGTGACGACGGCGAGCCACGTGTAACCGGCGTCGATCACGGCTCCCATGAGTAGCAGTTTCGCCGCGAAACCGCCGAGAGGCGGTATTCCCACGAAGGAGAGGAATCCGATCGCCAAAGCTGCGGCGAGCCAGGGGTGTGGGCCTGCAAGTCCCCGATACGATTCACGGTCGGTGAGGCCGCGAAGTTGGACGACCACACCGAATACTGCGAGCGTCGCGAGGGCGTAGGCGACCAGGAACATGAGCAGGGAAGGGATCGCCAGATCACTGCGGCCGAGTGCGACGATGGCCAGGAGCCCGTATCCCGCCTGTGAGACTGCCGACCAACCCAGCAGCCTTCGCACATCGGTTTGCCAGAGGGCCGCGAGGTTTCCCAGGGTCATCGTGGCCGCCGCCAGGATCGCCGTCAGCGGTCGCCACCCGAGCGCGGTATCGGGGATCACCATGACCAGGCGAGCCAGGAACACGAACGCGCCGACCTTGCCGACGATCATCAGGAACGGAGCCACGGGAGCCGGCGCGCCCTCTGCAACGTCCGGCACCCACGGGTGAACCGGGACGGCACCCAACTTGAAGGCCACGCCGATCATGACGAGACCGAAGCCGACGATGAGGGCGAGTGGATCTGCACCGACGAGGCCGGTGCGCAGTCCGGTCAGCGTGGTGGTTCCGCCGAGCCCGAACAGGAATCCGACACCATACAGCGCCGTGCCGTTGGCGAGCGCTCCAAGGAGGAAGTACTTCATCCCGGCCTCGGAGGAGTTTCTCGATCGCCGGTGAAACGCAGCCAGTGTGAACCCGGTCACCGACGAGAGCAGCATGGCCACGATGAACTCCATGAGACTGGACGCGCCCGCCAGGAGCACTGCACCAAGAGTCCCAAACAGCAGGATCGCGTAGTACTCGCCGTGGCGGGCGTCCGACCTGAACCATTCGACCGAGAGGGCCACGGTGAAGATCGTCACGACGATCAGTACGAGGGTGGCCCACCGGCCAACCCCGTCGATGGCGAGCGTGTCGAAGAACGTGAGGCGAGAAGGCCCCGCCAGGTCCTGGCCGGCGAAGAAACCGGCCGCGGCGAGTATGGCGACGGCAAACGCGCCGATCCACGCCTGGAACCGGCGCGGAGTGAAAAGGGCGACGAAGATGATCGCTATCGCCCCCAGAGCGAGCGTCAGCTCGGGGAGGACGTCCCCGAGGAAGCGCACCATCTGGGCACTCATGTCGACTCCGGCCATGTCAACCGCCCACGACGGCTCGGCTGAATGCGTTGACCACGTTGACCAGCCACGCAGGAGCGACTCCGATGACGACGACGAGCACGAGCGCCGGCGTGAGCGCGACCATCTCCGACCATCCGAGGTCCGTCCAGCCCGTCCAGCGTTCCGGCAGAGGACCGAGGAACACCTGCTGCAACATTCTCAGGAACAGCGCAGCAGTCACGACGATCCCCAGCAGTCCGATAGCCGCCAGCCAGGGGAACACACCGAGGGTGCCGGCGAAGATCTGGAACTCGGCGACGAATCCGGCGAGGCCCGGCAGCCCGAGGCTCGCGAAAGCTGCGAGCATCATCGCTCCGGTCAATGCCGGCGCCCGGGACGCAAGCCCTCCGAACTCCCCCATCTCATACGTGTGGCCGCGGGCCAGTATCGAGCCGGACAGGAGGAACATGCTGCCGGTGATGAGACCGTGGGCGACCATCTCCACGGTGGCGCCGGTCAACGCAAGAGAGCGGGCGGCGTCCGAACCGACGAATGCCGCGCCGACCGACACGCCGAGGATCACGTAGCCCATGTGATTGACAGACGTGTAGGCGATGAGGCGTTTCAGGTTGGTCTGCGCCATCGCAACCAACGCCCCATACACGATGCTGACGACCGCGATGATTCCGAGAGGGAGCGCAAACCTGTCGAAGGTGCCCGGCATCATCTGGAGGAGCACACGGATGAACCCGTACGTCCCCATCTTCAGCAGCACACCGGCGAGGATCGTGGAAGCCGGCGCCGGGGCGTCGACATGGGCGGGCGGAAGCCAGGTGTGGAACGGCACCAGTGGTGCCTTGATGGCGAAGCCGATGGCGATGGCCCAGAAGATGAGCGTCGAGGCGAGCCCCGCAGCCGGGAGCGGCTGGGTGCGGATGATCTCGATCATGTCGAACGTGCGGGGCGACGTGTTCAGGTAGATGCCAAGAATGCCGAGCAGCAATGCCAGGGATCCGACGAGTGTGTAGAGGAAGAACTTGAGCGCCGAACGCTGGGCGTCGCCGTGTCCCCAGATGGCGATGAGGAAGTACATGCCTACCAGCGAGAGGTCGAAGAAGACGAAGAACAGGATGAGGTCCAGGGCGAAGAAGAGGCCCAGTGAAGCCGTCTCGAGGAAGAGGAAGGCCGCGTAGTACTGGCGTGCCTTGCCGCGTAGGTCGGCGGGGAAGACCATCGAGAGGGTGAACAGCAGAGCCGTCATTGCCAGCAGCGGGAGGGACAGCCCGTCGACGCCGACCTGATAGGTGACTCCGATCGAGGTGATCCATGGGGCCGATTCGACGAGTTCGAAGCCGGGGCCCCCCTTGAACATGGTCCATGCCGCGATGATGATGCCCAGTGGCACGAGGCTCACTGCCACAGCCGTCCAGCGGGCAAGCTGGGGTCGGTCCTTCGGAAAACCGAGCAGCGCTGCTGCTGCGATCACGGGAAGGAAGATGGCGATACTGAGCATTGGGCTACCTCCAGAGAACGGTCACGAAGATGATGAGGGCGGCGCCGATCACGAGGATCGTGTAGTAGTGGTAGGACATGCCGGTTTGGAGCTTTCGGCTCTGCTCGCCGGCGATGCCGATTCCGAGGGCGATTCCTTCGACGGTCCCGTCGACGGCCTCGTCATCCACGGATCGTGATGTGTCCGCCGTGCGCAGCACGCCGCCGGCTATCACGTGCACGCCTCCATCGATGACCCGTTCCGCGCTCCTGCGCAGAGAAGCCGACACACGAGTGGCTGTGCGAGCAGTGCCCAGCACGAGTGCGTCCACGACGGAGCGGTCCGTGATCCTGAGGCCTTCGGACAGGCGCAGCACAGGGTCGACGATCACGACGCGTCCTGCCGTCGGCAAGCCCCACCAGTCGGCCACTGCGGCACGGAGACGGTCGGGAATCCCGAGATCGACGAGGCGGTGGCGTTTCCAGAGCGCGGCGATGATCGCCAACCCGAGAGCGATGACTCCCAGAGATACCCACAGTTCCCACGGCTCCCCCCCTGCGATCCGGCCCGATGCGACCGTCTCGAGAAGCTTCTCTCCTCCAGGGAGCCAGAGTGCACCGAGGAGCAACGTGATCGTGGCGAGTGCGCCGATCGCGAGAAGCTCGCCGACCCCCGGACGTTCGCCACTGGTCTGTGTGGGGCCTGGCCCATAGCCGAGCAGGTGAAGGCGGCTTGCGTACAGGACGGACAAGAGTCCGGCAACGACCGTTCCCGCCCCGACCCAGACGCCGGCGTCGAAGGCTGCGGCTAGGACGGCTTCCTTGGTGAAGGCGCCGCCCAGAGGAGGGATGGCAGCCAACGCAGCCGCACCGACACCGAACAGGAGCGCCACTTTCGGCAGGGCCGAGCCGAGACGGAGCGAGCCAAGATCCAGTGTGCCTCCCGTGTGGAGTGCCACGCCCGCACCGAGGAACAGGAGTGC
The DNA here is from genome assembly GCA_013152275.1 of Actinomycetota bacterium. Classification (NCBI taxonomy): domain Bacteria; kingdom Bacillati; phylum Actinomycetota; species Actinomycetota bacterium. Next base: position 179,574 of record JAADGS010000027.1, read on the forward strand.
TTTGAAGAAGGCGTGGGCGGTGAGCTGACCCATGCCGGCTGCGGTGAAACCGGCACCGATCGCTATCAGCATCAATCCGTACTGGGCGGACGTGGAGCCTGCCAGCGCTCTCTTGAAGTCGGTCTGGACGAGTGCCACCACACCGCCCGCCAGCGCGGTGACGAGGCCAAGTCCGATGACGGTCGGTGGGAACCACGGAACCTGCGAGAAGATCGGCTCGAGCCGGATGAGTGCATAGGCGCCCGCGGCCACCATCGTCGCCGAATGGAGTAGCGCCGATACGGGGGAGGGGCCTGCCATCGCCGAGAACAACCAGGGAGAGAAGGGAACCTGGGCGGATTTCGCTGCGGCCGCCACGAGCACCCCGCCGGCGGCGATGGCCAGCCAGCGGGGGTCGGATGAAGCGGCGAGGTCGCTGTACCGGAAGCTGCCTGTCGCTGCAAAGGCGGCGCCGGCGGCGAGGTACAGCCCCAGGTCTCCGAAGCGCGTCGTGATGAACGCCTCCTTCGCCGAACGGGGCCGGTTCGGGTCGCGCCACTCGTGACCGATGAGTGACCAGGATGCCGCACCGACCAGTTCCCAGCCGATGAGCAACGTGAGGAAATCGGCGGCGACCACCAGCAGCTCCATGGCCCCGACAAAGGCGACCATGAGCCCAAGAAGGCGGGCGAGCGCCGGATCACGGCGGAGGCTTGCAGCGGTGAAACCCACGATCGGTAGCGCCACCAACGGTACGAGCACCACCATGGGACGGGCGGCACCCTCGACGGAGAGTTGGAGGGCGATACCTGCACCCCAGTCCCAGGATGCCGTCGAACCCGCGAACGCGGCGACGACGGCGACGGCGAGCGTCCCTGCGAGCGCGGCGACGGCGATGGGACCCAGAAGTCTGCGCCGACGCCGGAATAGGAGCACCATGGCGGTACCCGCTACCGGCACGAAAACTGGCAGCCAGGCCATCAGTTTCGGAGCCTCTTCAGCTTCTCGGTGATGTCGGCCTTTCGTGCCCGGTACACGTTCGCCACCAGCGCGAAACCGATCGCCGCCTCGATGGCCATGGCCGTCATGACCACGATCACGAGGAGTTGGCCTTCCGGGTTGCCGCCGGTGGAACCCCACCAGAAAGCGGCGACGGCCAGGATGGTGGCGTTCAGCATCAACTCGAGTCCCATCATGATCATGACGAAGGACTGCTGGCTGAGAGCACCGTAGATACCGACGCCGAAGATGGCGGCAGCCACGACAAGGAGTGCTTCAAGGCTCACTGGCTCGTCTCCACTTCGAGTGGAGGTTCTTCGGAGCCCTGTTCGGCGTCCCCGTACCGTCCACGGTGAGAGACGAGCGCGATCGCTCCGATCATGACGGCGAGGAGTGCCACGCCGGCAGATTCGAACACGAGCATCGACGTCCCGAGGAGTTCCTGGCCAAGGGGGACGATGGCCGGCCCGACGATGGCTGCCGGACGATCCGGAAACTCGGCGAACAATCCGACGGTTGCCAGGGCCAGGAACGAACCGACGCCAGAGAGGATTGCCGTGCGATGTTGGTGCACCATGAGCATCGGGTTCAGACCGGCCGGGTTCATCATGAACATCACCATGAAGATCGCCATGATGGTCATTTCCCCGGCCATCATCAGGATGAGGATGAGGCCGAGAAACTGCGCGTTGAGCGTGACGAGAATGGCTCCGACCGCTACGAACGACGCCATCAACCAGTACGCCGCCCGCACCATCGAGTCGGTCACGAACACGAGGATCGCCGAGATCACGGCCATCGCCGAGAAGGCCCAGAAGAGCACGTCGGTCGGCCATCCGCCGCTCACAGTGTCAACGCTCCCGAGACGAAGACGTCTACGAGGGCAAGAGGGAGGAGCACCAGCCAGCCGAACTTCACGACATTCTCCATTCTCGGACGAGCGGTCCGATGACCGAACCAGATCATGACGGCCAGCAAGGCGACCGTCTTGAGGATCGACCATGCCCAGCCGGGGAGCCAAGGGCCGAGAGGGCCACCCAGGAATGCGGCCGATCCCATGGCGGCGGCCGAGACGAGGAGTGCGGCTCTCGCCGTCCGCCACGCGAGCAGTGCCGTTCCCGACGTCTCGGTCTGTGAGCCACCTGCGAGGTCGGCGGCATCGGGATGCTGAAAGGGTCCCCAAAACGCGAATCCGAGCGCCGTCAAGAGGTAGATGGGCAGGCCGAGCGGCTGGCGGAGCACGTTCCACAATTCCGCCTGGGAGCTGATGATGACTCCTACGGACAGGGATTCGGCGGGTATGGCCGTTGTGATGAGCACCAGGGAGAACGGGATCCCCACGGAGAGGGCCAACGCTGCGAACCGGTATCCGCCGATCAGCGGAAAGATCGAGTTCGACGACCAACCGTGCAGGAAGACCGCCACCATCACCTGGACCAGGGCTGCACCGAAGAGAACGATGCCGACGGGCACGTCGGCGATGGCGAGCCCCGGGGTGAGTGGGATCGCGGTGAAGGCCACCGCCGCGAGGCCGGCGAGCAAAGCCGGTGCCAACGCCCAAGCCTCCCGGTCGGGCCGTTCGGTGACGGTCCTGCGTTGCGACATGAGGAGAGCAACGCTGCGGAAGGGGTCGAGAAGGAGCGCAGCGGTACCCTCGCGGTTCCCGGCCGCCGTGCCGGCCAAGAGTCGGTCGAGCACCGACACGATGTACACACCGGCGCCGAGGACCCCGCCCGTGAAGAGGATTGCAGTGGCCGGGTTCACGCAGCTTCCCCTTCGCCGGCACTCGGGGGAGCCGCGGCTGCCTCGGCAGGGTCCATGTCGATGCTCGCCAGGCAGGTCACCGCGTCCCCCCACTCGAGGCCGGTCAGGAGGGCAGGCAGGAGTTCGAGTAGCCGGCTCGAAGGGGTCGGTGCTCCTTGCTCCAGCCGTCCGTGGGGTCCTTCGACGACGCCGTCGCCGAATGCGGTTCGATCTGGAGCTTGCATGGCGAGATCGAGAGACTGGGTGATCTCAGCGAGCCGCTGTCTCCAGCGAGCGCGAGGGTCGCCGTCGGCGAACGTGATGGGTGTGAACCCGAGGCTGCGATAGGTGGGATCCTCCAATCTGGCGTCATCAGGAAGGCCACTCGCTCTGGCAACGGGGCCGAGACCCTCTGTCAACGAGGGATCGAGGCGACCGGCCGAACCGAGGCTCCAGGCGAAGGCGCCGCTTTTTCGGATGGCGCGAGCCAACGCGTCGACGGCGTCGTTGTCCTGGGGTGTCAACCGTGCGGCGAGCCGGAGCGCCCGAAGTCCCAGGGCTCCGAGTCCCACCAGACGCAGCGCTTCGGCCAGCCAGATCAGATGGTGTCGGGCTCGGGCCAGTTCCAGGTCGGCGAGAGGGACCGGACGGCGCAGAGCTTCTTTGAAAGGGGAGGCGATGGCGGCGGTCACGGCCGCCGGCCCGACAGAGGCTTCCTGGATGATGTCGCCCTGGAATGTCACTCGAAGTGTCAATCCGGCGGGGAGGGCAGGAAGCCAGGGCCCCAGCGTCACCGGAAGGCGATCGAGCTGGATGCCGTCCCGGTCGGGTCCGCGTTCGGCCATCGGACGTCCGTAGGGGACACCTCCGGTCATGCCCTTGCCCCCCTGACCGTATGGCCCGACATTTCGCCATTCGGCCGGATCGATGTCCGGCAGCAGGGGTGCTTCCGAGGGAAGTGTGCCGTGGAGGAGAGCGCGGTGGAGATCCACGATGGCATCCACGAGTCCATCGACGTTCCCGGACACGACATGTTCCGCGGGAAGACCTTCGAGCGTGGTTGGCCCCCAGTGAACGGTCAGGCGAGGTGGCGACATCTGGTCGTGAACGCGACGGAGGGCGGCGATGCCGGCATCCGTGAACGATCCCGCCACCAACAGGATGTTTGCAGGCCTGGGTGTGTCCAGCATGCTGATTTCGGTGCGCAGACGCAGATTCGCCAGGTCGTCGCGTGCACCGGCTCCCCCCACGGCGAATACCGGGACGCGAGCTCGGCCGGCGATGCCTGCCAGGAGGCCTTTCAGGCCCATTCGAACCCTCGCTCACGCCAGGCGTACACGATTCCTACGACCAGGATGAGGATGAACATCAGCATCTCGACCAGTGAGAGGAGTCCCTCCCGCACGAACACGACTGCCCACGGGTACATGAAGACCATCTCCATGTCGAAAGCCAGGAAGAGCAACGCCATCGCGTAGTAGCGGGTGTGGAACCGGTTCCATGCGTGGAAATCCGGTTCCACACCTCCGGCGGACGGAACGCGCTCGGGCGCGGTTGTCAGTACGGGGTTGAGCCGATCACCCACCCATCGGGTGCCGACGACTGCAAGCCCGGCTGCCAGGAACACTACGAGCGCAGCTCCGAGAGATGCCATGTCAGGCGACGTAGTCCTTCGGGTTCTCGTCGAACTCTTCTTTGCAGTCGTTCGAACAGAAGTAGTAGGTCGTCCCTTCGTACGCGCTCGTGCCGACGGCATCGTCCATCTCAATGGTCATGCCGCAGACCGGGTCTTTCATTTTCATCTCGCACTCCTCTTGTATTGCGCGGCCGCCGACCCAGCGACGGCCATCCATTCGTTTCACTCTATCCGGTGAGGAGCCTCGTGGCTCTCCTTGATTCCTCGCTCGAACTCACCTCCTTGTGCCGACCCACCCATCTCCTTGTCGGAGTGGCCGCGTTGAGTCGGTGTTCAAGTCGTCATCTTTCTACACCTTCCATCCGCCTGGAATGTCAAGCGGACCGTGGGGAATCGTGATTTCGGACTCGGCCCGCATCGATGTGTGGAGCGTGCCTGTGCTCTTTGACCTTGGTTGGCTCCATGGGTTCCGCGTGCGGGGGTGAAGTTCGCACCTGACCTGTATTAGGCACTTGACATTCCAGTTGCCTGGAAGGTGTAACTTGCGAATATCGAGAGGAGGACCGAATGAGTGACGACCCGAATGTGACGCTGGTGACGTCAGGCGGACCGGTCGATCGGCTGGTGGGCGCCCCGGTCGTACTCGAGGCGCGCTCGGTGATGAAGAGCTATGTCAGGGGATGGCGGAGGAGGCCGCTCAGGGTCCTTCGGGGCGCCGATCTGGAACTCCATGCGGGAGAGATCGTGGGTCTCGTGGGAGAGAACGGCTCCGGCAAGTCCACCTTCATGAAGATTCTCGTAGGCGCGCTCGATCGTGATGGCGGTGAACTCGTCCGAACGGGAACCTTTGGGTACTGCCCGCAAGAGCCTGTCTTGTATGAGCGACTCACCTGTGACGAGCATTTCGAGTTGTTCGGACACGCCTACGATCTCGATCCCGGAGTCAGCGATCGAAATCGTGACGAGATCTACGAACGGTTCGGATTCGAAGCGTACCGGGACGTTCTCGTGGAGGAGTTGTCCGGTGGCACCCGCGCCAAGCTGAATCTCGGCGTCGCGCTCCTGGCGGATCCGCAGATACTGTTGCTTGACGAGCCCTATGCGGGGTTCGACTGGGATACGTACCTGCGTTTCTGGGAGTTGACGGCGGAGCGGCGTGATGCCGGCCGTTCCGTGCTCATTATCAGTCATTTCGTCGCCGACGAGGGGCGATTCGACCGTATCGTGGAGCTGCGGGACGGTCGTGCGGTCGAGCGATGAAGGCGACACTGCTTACCCGCCGGTATCTGCTCGAGTATGCGCGCAGACCGTTGAATCTCGTCCTGCTGCTTCTTGTTCCTCTCGTGTTCGTCGTGCTGGTCTCGGGTGCGCTCGGCGATTTCGCCAAGGTGATTGGTGGGGTTGGCGATCCTGGCCTGTTGGCAGCTCCGAGTGCCGGATGGGCGGCCGGGTTCCTTGCCGGCGTCGCCGGTTTCTTTCATGTGCTCGGCTCTCGAAATGCCGACCGGCGGCTGGCTTCGGCGGGGTTCGGTCCTCGCCGTATCGTGACCGCTCGTCTCATCTCTGGTGTGATTCTGGCGCTCCTGGCTGCCGCATCGGCGCTCGTGGCGCTAGCGGCGCGTACCGGTCTGGCGGATCCGGTGCGAGCGATCGCGGGTTCGGTCATGTTCGCCGTCATCTACCTTGCCATCGGTGTGGCGGTCGGCTCGGTGATTCGCAACGAGGTCAACGGGTCGTTGGTCGTGATCTTCGTTTGGATGCTCGACGTGTTCCTCGGTCCGGCCATGGCCGGCGGCGACGTGTGGGTCACCCGTCTGTTCCCCACGCATTTCGTGACGTTGCTCATGCTCGACGCCCCATCCGGGCATGCGGGGTCGATCGGCGATGTGGGCTGGGCGTTGCTGTGGACTGTCGGCGCTCTGTTGCTGGCGGCCGTGTTGCTTGCATCCGCGACGAAGACACATCCTTTACACTGGTACCGTGGCGCACGTTGGGCGTCGGTCCGTCGGGCCTGGGAGGGTCTGCGCTACGGGATGCGCGAGTACCGACGCAACATCGCCATGTGGGTGCTGCTGGCGGTGCTGCCGGTCTTCTTCATCTCTCTCAGTTTCGTCATCACTCCCGATCAGCCTGCTCCTGTGGAGTTGTCCGAGGGAGGCGTGACCACGGCCCGGTTGATCTCCATGACGGACCTCCACGGCGCGATCATGGTCCCGATCACCATCGCATTCTTGGCAGGGTTGGCCGGGCTGTTCGTGATACAGGCGTCTTCGGAGGCTGATCGCCGGCTGGTGATCGCCGGGTTCCGAACCCGCGAGATCTTGGTGGCGCGGCTCGGAGTCATCGGTCTCGCCGGTCTGATCGCGACCGGGGTGTCCCTGGCGATCACGGCGATCGACTTCACACCAGGCTCCTGGATGGGGTTTACCGTCGGTAACGTGCTGGTAGCGGTGACGTACGGGCTGGTGGGGGTGTTGATCGGTTCACTGTTTGGGCGACTTGGAGGTCTCTATCTGATGTTCCTCCTGCCCTTCATCGATGTTGGCCTCGCACAGAACGTCATGTTCTCCGCCGTTCCTCCTGCCTGGGGTGCGTTCCTGCCGGCACGGGGCGCGATGCGCGTGCTCGTCAACGCGGCATTTACGCCGAGCTTCGACCAGATCGGCAATCTGCTGCTCGCTCTCGGCTGGGTGGTAGCCCTCGGATTGGTGGCTGCCCTGGTGTTGCGCCGCACGGCCGGGGTCCAGAGCACCTGACCGGCTCCAAAGGCTGGATGAGCGATCCGCGAGGAACGCAGGGCCATATCCGACGGTTACGCATTCCGGGCCGTCGGACAAGAGGGAAGCTTCGCGAGCACACTGCCACACGACCGCACCGGGAAGAACGCCGAGGTGGATGGGTGAACGTGGAGGGACAAGTGTCGAGAGAAGGTGTGGTTGTCGCGCTTGCTACGGCCGATACCCTCAGACCCGCCGACTGTCATGAGTCCGCTCGCTTTCGGACTTCACGATTCCTCAAGCATTCTCCGTCCCCTCGCATTTCGGGCCTCGCAGTGGTTCATCGATCGTCTCTGGGCCATGAGGAGGCCCCGTGATCACGGACGCGGTGTCCACCACGACGGCCCCGTCGACGATCTCGACCGCGAAGCGATCCAGGCCTCGTGGGGCGGGGCCTTCTCGCCACTCTCCGACCCGGTTGAACTTCGAGCCATGACACGGGCATTCGAACTCACCCGAAGAATCACACCACGGCACCCTGCATCCAAGGTGCGGGCACTTCCACCAGAGTGCCACGGTCTCACCTTTGTCGGTGGTGAGGTATCCGCGCATGGCGTTCACTTCGGTGACGTTGTCCGTCGGCACGCCGTTGGCCGGCCCCGCATTCACTATCTCGCCGAACCCGCCGGTTTTCGACGGCTTGAAGATGTCCCAGGTCGTCCAGATGCCCGCAACACTCACCAGCCCGAATCCCCACTTCCAGGCCCTCGTCAGCAGCTCTCTCCGGTTGATCTTGCTCATGATATTTCGTCCTGGTCTCTCCGCCGAGGAGAACCGGCGGTTCCGGGCCGGTGGTCGACAAATCGTAATGGCGTTCTTTTGCCTGCGCGGCTTCCTCCGCCATGACTGGAGACCGTGCGGTTGCCGGTTGGTCGTTCGATCTGCCCAATGGGGAGCCGGTCTCGGCGACCGGCTCGTGCACCATCTCCTCGCCTGTTCTTCCGGTTTCTTATCCGTCGGACTTGCTCGTCACCATATCGGTGAGCGGTCCTTACCGTCTTTTGTACACCCTCTACCCGAGGGGAATGTCAAGGGGTAGAGGGTTCTGATCGGTCGCCTACGTCGAGCGATCGGCGTAGGCGACAGGCGGGGAGGCGGTCTCGTCAAGCGACCGGAGCTTGTTTCCGGTCGTGTCCAAACACCGTCGCCGGGCCTCGATCGACGTCCGCCGACCTGGGCCATGCCGGTCGTTCGAGTGACCCTCGACGTTGGTTACTTCCCGTGGGAGTGAGGGGTCGGCCGCTTGTGGACATGCCGGGCGGCCGCAGCACCTCTGACCGACTCGTGATGAATGATGGTCTGACAGCGATTGGGGTCGGTGCAGGTCGACGGATCGAGGCTACGAGCCTGCTCCGCCAGAATGGCGAGTTGTCGTCGGGTCTTCTTCAAGGCTTTGATGTGCGCATCCAGGTCGTGCATGTGGCGCTCGAGCAGTTCGAGCACGTGGTGACAGGTCGTTTCACCTCTGTCACGAAGATCGAGAATCGAAGCGATCTCCGTGAGCGTCAGGCCGGTGGCCTGGGCATCCTTGATGAACAACAGTCGGTCGACGGAGCCTGTGTCGTACATACGGTATCCGTTGGGAGCCCGGTGAGGAGCCGGCAGGAGACCTATGTCTTCGTAGTACCGAACTGCCTTGGTCGAGACTCCGGCATGCCGGGCGAGTTCTCCGATGGTCATGGCACCATCATATCGTCGTGACCCTCCAGTGGGATGGAAGAAGCGGTTTGGGGTGGCCGAATTGGCCGGCGTCTTCTTGACATTCTAGTTGACTGGAAGGTGTACGTTGGCGGAAGCAACAGGAAGGAGGTGAAGGGATGAAGCGCTTCATCGTTCCACGCATCGCTCACTGTTCAGACGGCTGTACCGCCGGATCCTGAGCAGGATGTGAAACTGCTTGGCGTGGTCGGGGTCCTGCGAATCCCGACCACGCCGCCACCGAATCATCTCCTTGCACATGGGGCAGCTTGGCTGGATCTCGTCGGAGTGGCCGCCCTCGAAACCGGCCGGGCAGAGTAGGCCGGGAGAGCCTCGCGAGGTACGCTACGCAACGTAGTAGTGCAGTGTCGAAGGTCCGGCCTCCTCGGGTTCTCGCGGGAGACCGGATGCATATCGGCGAAAAGGGAAGGAATGGCGGCATGGCCAGAGAACCCATTCTCGAGAATGCCGTGATGCTGATGCTTTGGCGGGAGGAAGGTCCTCTGACGCCGCGTCAAGTGAAGGCTCGGCTCGATGAGACCCATCCGGTGGCATACACGACGGCGATGACTGTTCTGATGCGACTGTGGAAGAAGGGCCTTCTGCGGCGCTATCGCGTGGGTCGAGCGTACGCGTACGCGCCGACCGTGGGACAGGCCCAGCATGCGGCTCAGCGTATGGAAGGGATCCTCAGAGGAGTGAACGAACGGGCGGTCGCGTTGGGCCGGTTCGTGGAGCAGCTTTCGGCGTCGGACCGGGAGGAGCTGATGCGGATCCTGAGCGCCGATGAGTGAGATCCTGTTGGTCGCTTCCCTCGTGCTGCTCGGCACACCGTTTCTGCTGAGCCGTTTCGGGCATCGTATCGCCGCAGCCGAGCGCACACGGCTGATGGCCGTATCGCTCGCCGGTGGACTGGTGTTCCTCGAGCTCGATCTCGTGTTGACGGCCTTGCCGACCGTCCTGCGCTCATTTCGCCTGACAGGTCTCGCCTCTGCGTGTGAACGACTTGTCGGACACGTGTTGGGTGGGGGGCCGATTGTGGGATGGGTCGTGTTCGCCATGGCTCTGCTCCTGCCGGTATCGGCAATCGTGACGAGCCTGAGATGTCGAACGCGGTATCGTCGTCTGCGTGCCGATCCGTGGGTCGGGACACATCGGCCATATGGCGAGCATGAGCTGGTCGTGCTGCCTTCGGCGGAGATGGTCGCGATCAGTGTTCCCGGCCGGCCCGGGCAGGTGATTCTCTCGGAAGGTCTGCTCGATACTCTGGCACCGGCAGAGCTGGATGCGGTGCTGCGGCACGAGGGGGCACACCTCGATCTTCGACACTCGAGGTATCTTCTGCTCGCCGCCGTCGTGCAGTGCGCCGTGGGATGGCTTCCGACGGTCCGGGGGAGCGTGGGCAGCCTCAGGCTGTCGGTGGAGGAGTGGGCCGATGCGGTCGCAGTTCGAGATCTGGGCACCAGCAGACCCGTCGCAGATGCTTTGCGCTCGTTGGTCTTTGCCTCGCTCTTTCCACACGCGGCTTCGTTCTCTGCCGCCGAGACGATTGGTGAACGTCTCGAGGCCCTCGAGCACGGTGAGCCTCGGAAGGCCCCCCTGGCTCGCCTGGCCGCCTATTCGCTGATAGCGCTGCTGTGGCTGGGGGCAGGCGGATCCGTAGCGACATGGTTGACACATGCCCGTGGATTGGTCGGCATGACGCCGTACTGTCCTCTTTGAGGTTCGGTGCCGCAGCGGCCAGACGCATCCGCGAGGAGACCGGAAGCCGGACCGTGTTGACGCAACCGACCCGTGGACGGCAAGCCGATTCGCCAAACGTCGATGACGACTCGACTAGAGCCGAAGCTGCCGGTTTCGGGTTGGGCCGGCACGCTCCCGGCGGTGGCTGTCTTCGCCGGCCTTCGAATCGACGACCCGGCCCGTCTGGAGGGGGTGTCGGTGTGGATGAGAAACGCTTCCTCAACGCCCCGTCTACCTATTGCACAACGTCTACGACCCAGATCGTCGACCTGGTGGATCGTCACCGCCTGTTGGATGTGATCGAAGGCCGTTCCCGTGACGCACTGGACGCCGGGCTCACCGGACGGGGAGACTGCCAGTGTGGTCGTGTCCGCATCGCCACTTTGGACCCGGCAGCCGGATACCGCAAAACCTGGTCGATTGCCTCGGCGTCGCCACCCTGATCGTGGATCGTTTCCATGCGATATGCCACTCGAATCGGGCGGGCGACGAGGTGTGTCATCGAGTCCGGTCACCAAACCTTGGGACATCGGGGTCGCAAGACCGACCCGGCGTATCGGTCGTGACGGGTCCTATCGAACGGAAAGATAACGACTCACCGGAGGCCATTTCGGACAGATGCGCTCGTCATCCACCGCCAAAGATCCTGACGGCGAGGGTGTTGCCGCTCGGGACGGTCGAACTCGAAGCGGGTGTCCGCGATGCCGGTCCTCTCCCGGCGGGTCGGTGCTCGGCGGTGGCGATCGAGGACAGAGGCTGCCTGAGCTCATTACTGGGGGCACCGGGGAGAGGTGACGTCACCGTTCCGCCTGGGATTGGTGTTGCCGCAGGGTGCCGTGTCGCTGCGGTTGGTTCGAACAAACCAGTCGGTGTGGGCGCGGAGCGGTTCAATCTGCTGATAGTGTTGTTAGTTCCGCTAGCCCACGGGTGGTCGTGAGGGTTCGTGTTGCGCTGGTGTTGAGTCTGCTGGTGGCGGTGCAGCTGCTGCCGGTACCGGGAGGGGCTGCCGTTGAGAGCCCGGTTGTGTCGCGGGTTGGTGGTCGTGTCGATGGTGGTGGGGTTGTTGGTGTGTCGGCCGTGTCGATGCCCGGCGATCTTCCGGTCGAGGTTCAGGGTGATGCCGGTTCGGCTCCTGTGGATGCTTTCCGACCGAATCCTGAAAGCTTGAAGCCTGGCTGGCGGACCGGGGTGTTCGAGATTGCTGTCCCTGATGGTGGCGGCGAGGTGCGCGTGTCGGGGTCGCCTGTGCGTCTTGTGGCTCCGGCGGGGTTGGTCCCGAGCGGGTCTACGGCTCGTGTCGAGGTCTTTGATCGTGGTGCGGTCGGGAGTGTTTCACCTTTCGGGGCTGCAGTCTCGGTGGGGTTTCGCGACGCTGCGACGCAGTTGTCGCCGACTGGGCGTTCGGGGTCCTACGGGTGGGCGATCTCGAATCTGGCCTACGGGTGGGAATCGGCCGAGCCGGTACCGGTCATCGCTGGGGCATCCTATGAGGTTGGCGGATGGGTGCGTGGCGAGATCGACGCGGCCGAGTCGTTCGGGGCGTGGATCGTTCGTGCGTCGTTCCTCGATGCTGGCGGTGAAGTGACCGGCCACGTCGATGTGGCCAGAGGCGACCCGGGATCGTTGAGCGACCGGTGGGAACGGGTTGGCGACCAGGTCACAATCCCTGATGGTGTCGTGTCGGTACGGGTCGAGTTGTTCAACTACCTCAACGGCGGGTGGGTCGCGTTCGATGACACGACCGTATCGGCGGTCTCGGACGCGTCGGTGTCGACCACCTACGGTTTCGGTTCCGGTGCGGTGGCCGTCGGTGTCGATGCAGATGTCTCCTACACGTTCGGGGATCATCTCGGGTCGGTGGTAGCCGCGTATCGTCGGTCGGATGGGCGAGTGTCGCGACGTTTCTTCCTCCCCTACGGGCAGGTCCGTGCGTCCGATACGATGCCGACCGACCGTAGCTTCACCGGTCAACACGCCGACGCTACCGGCCTGTTGTACCTGCATGCCCGCTACCTGGACCCGACGATCGGCCGGTTCATCCAGCCAGACGTCCTGATCCCGGACGTAGCCGCCCCCCAATCGTTGAACCGTTACAGCTACGTACTCGACGACCCGATCAACCACACCGACCCGACCGGACGTCAGGGGTGGCCTGTGGGCGAGCGCGACCCGCAGATCGAGACTCGGGACTGTAGAGGGTCGGGGGGTTGCGGGTTGCTGGTGGTTGGTGTCCACGGCGGGTTCGGATGGGCCCGGGTGGCGTATATTGGTGCGCTTCGCCGTACCGCTGTGTCACGGGTAGCCGCCGCCGCCGGGGTGATGGTTGCCGGTGCGGTTGCTGTTGAGGTGGCTCCTGCGTTGGCTGCGCTCGTACCGGACGCGGCCGGGGCCGTCTCGGCTGCGGTCGATAACGCCCTGATCCGCATCCTTGCGAGGAGCACTGTCGCAACGGCGCAGGCCACAGGCTGGATACGACACCTCCTCGGAGCCGACACCACCACAATCGAAGAACAAACCCTCGCCACAAACACAGCAGACGACCTGCTGGCCTTGCCCGGCAGACAGGTGGATGCTACTTGGGGTGTGAACACGTATCGGCATGGCGGCACGATGACGACGATCGAGCACATCAACTATCGGCATGCCTGGGACACCGGGTTTTCGAATGTGAGCCGTTTCGCCGAAGGGACTAGCGCTCGCCAGATTCAGGGTCTTGTCGACGACGCGCTGAAGTACGGCACGGTGAGTGGGAATGGGACCAGCGTCCTGTGGGACGCTGGTCGGGCACTGGGGGTCGATGCTGCAGGCAACACCGCTACCGGTGTGCAGGTCTACATCCGAGACGGGATCATTCAGACTGCCTTTCCTGTGGGTGTGCCGTAATGGGTGTCTGTCTGCTGGATCGGTTCTTCGACGAGGAGTGCACGTCATATGTGCGTGATCTGCTGCTGGAAGCAATGGGCCGTAGCTCCGGGACTGAGTACTTCACCTTCAATGTGTTCAACGTCCTGATAGATGCTGACCGCGGCGTTGTCACCGTTGAGGACGAATTGGATCCGGCGGCGTCCTGCACTACCTCGCGTGGATCCTTCGTGTCGCGTTTGCAGGCGGTCTGAGGACATGCATCGGTACGCCGGTGGAGGTTCGGTCCGGCTGCCTGAGTATGCAGGTCTCTTCCGAGTCCTGGCTATCTTCGTGTTCATTGCCATCTGGCTTGGCGCTCCTGTTCCGAGTTCCGCTGCTGGACGGGCCACCGATGTTTCGCCGGCGCCCACCTGTGCCTACGACGACTGGGCGCCAACTTCCGCACCTACGACGAATGGCGTCGCCAGCCTCGCGGATCAAGTCGTTCGCGGCCCCAGCGAGGTCCAGGGACACCTCTACGACGTCTCTGCTAACTCCGTTGCCACAAACGCGCTACTCACACCAGGCCGACTTGCGGATGATGTCGCGGAGGCTGTTGGGGGAGTTGCCAAGCCCGCAACGAGCGGCACCGGCCAGGTGATCACGATCCCTCAAGGGAACCGCCAGATTGTCATCCGCATCATGGAGGAGGGTGGCGGAAGAACGAACTACTACCGAGTCAGTGTTGCAGGCAAGGAGGCCCTAACCGTCATGGGCGAGGCTTCGGTGGACAGGGCTCTGACGCACATACCGATCGGTGAGAGCTCTCTCGACGACATTCTTCGGCTCGTCAACCAACTTGCCGGTGGTGGCGGATGACTGTGCTCAACCGGATCTGGGGAGGCCGCCTGACACAGCTACGCGTCGATGCTGCCGTTCACAGGGTGCGCCTGGTCATATCCACGGTCACTGGCGCTGTGGAGGACGTCTGCGAGATCGTCTGTTCCGAAGTCCGCGAGATGCGCCTGTTCGATGAGAGCATGTCGGTGTGGGATTATGTTGAGATCACGGCTGCCTCAGCTAGGCCAATGCCCGATGGCTCCATGGTGCTGGAGTTGACGATGTGGACTGAGGAGGCTGGGCTGATGATCCGATGCGGCGAGATCACAGTTGACGGGGAGGCACTGTCATTCAACGGCTGCTGACATGGCTCAGAGTGTTCTTGTTAGGCGTGGTCGCCGCAGGCATCCTCCTTTTCGACCCGTGGGCTACGGCTGCCGGCGCGAACCCGATCGTCTCTCAGTCACCGGCTCTGGATGCGTGTGGTTACGATGCCCTCACACGTTGTGATGCATCTACGACGGTTTCAACGGCTGACCTTGCGGTTCAGCCTGCCACCTCACCCTCCGGTGAGGTGGGATACGTGTACGACTCTCCCCGTTTCTCCCATGCCACAAACGGGGCAGAGATCCCTGAGGTCATCTACCGAGGAGGAGGTAGGAGCCCCTCGAATCTGACGTTGCGTGAGGGCGAGGAGGCACTGTCATTCCGGAGCTCGTTGTCAAACCCCTACCCGTCTGGCCGGCAGCCGGTGTTCCGGCCGGGACGCGAGTACATCGGGATCGATACCTCTGGGCTTCCTCCGGGATCGGTTGTTGTGGACAACGTCCCGCAGGGGCATGTCTCAGTGTTCGTGGATGATGTCGACCTTCTTCGGTCGCTGATCGTTGAGAAGGGTCGGTTCCCGAAGTGAGCGATTCGTCAGACAGTGTTGTCGAGGCAATCCGATGTCTTGTCCGGGTCGCAGAGATCTTCGGCGACTTGGCCTCGTGGCTTCGACAGATCGAGGGAGCGACTCGAGTGATGCAGCCGTGTTCCATGACCACGCTTAGGCGACGCGAAGACGAAGTGATCGAGTATGGCATCGGCGACGGGGTCGGGATCGACTGGTACGCTGATGTGGAGTTTACCAATGGCAGAGCGCTGAGCTTCGGCCTGGAGCTGAGCTGGGACGGGGGCGAATGGCGGGTGG
This sequence comes from Actinomycetota bacterium, assembly GCA_013152275.1. NCBI lineage: Bacteria > Bacillati > Actinomycetota > Actinomycetota bacterium. The sequence goes on from JAADGS010000027.1 coordinate 195,025, forward strand.
TGCCCGGGATCCGGATCACCCATCGAGCGGGCCAAGATGATCTGTTCGACCTTGCCGATCGCTACGCGGTTGACGATGTTGACATGTGCAACTCACTCCTGGGAGCTGCTCGCGAACTAGCCAGCTTGCGGGATGAAGCGTTGGAGTTGTTCCGGTCATGGTCCGGGTGATCCCCTCCCGGGCCTTTGCACACTCTGCCGGGCTCGTCGTTATGGCTGCTGCGGTGCTGGGGCTCACGGCCCTTTCCGGATCGGCCTCCGCTGAGGCGCGGCTGGACGTTTGGACGGTTACTCATACGCACGACGACACAGCGACTGCACCTATGGCTATGACGACTCGCGGCGTCGACGTTGCAGAGCGGCCAGTTCCGTCCTCCTCAGGCGGTCTCGGATTCACCTACGACCCTTCCGGCCATTCCGATGCCACAAACACAGCAGGGGTGGTTGATGATGCGGCCAATGCTGCGCAAGGTGCTCGGCTGCGAGAGCACTTGAGGCTGTTGGAGCAGTACGGTGCGGGTGGGGTACGCGAGTTGGCCGATGGCCGTATCCGCTACTACAGCGAGGTGACGATAGCATCGAAGCCAGGCGAGATGGCTGGTGCGCGTCTGGTACGGGAGTGGAATCCTGCGACCGGCAACTACCGAACGTGGTACGAGACGCTTGACCACGCCGGCCAGATACGCCAAGTCCATCCATATCAGCCGTACTCGTCGTACCACTACATGTTCATGTTCGATGAGTTCGGCAACTATGCGGGGCGCGGGTGATGCGCAACTTGGTACCGTCACCGCCGTCGCAGGCAGATATCCGGGACATGCTGCGGGGGCTCCTCGCTGGCAGTCTGTCGCGCGAGGAGGTTTCGAGATGGGCTCAGCGGTGGGTCGGGGCGGTAGATCCAGGGATCGACGACCCTGTTGTGTGGCGTGCGCTGACACGGCTAGGCGGCGTCGACCTGCGCGCCAGCACTGACGAGTACCTGTACTACGACCCCGACTTTCACTCGTGGCTGGATGAGGTGGAGGATGCTATCGATCCTGGCGACTAGGAATCCGCGACCTGCAGGTGTTCTCAACCGCTTGATCGGGATCGCGCTTCTCGTCGTCCTTTTCTTGGTCGTAGCCCCACCTACGATGGCCGGACTCGACTACGACCTCACGGGTCCTGTTGATGGGACTGTGATGGTTTCGGCCACTGACCTGCCTGTTCAGTCGGTTCCCTTCCCGGGCAGTAATGCCGGACACGTCTACGACTCCCTCCACTATCGACATGCCACAAACGAGACAGCTGGCGTTGGGACAAGCATCGTCAAGTACGAACCGTATCCACCCGCCGCGACGAGTCCGGGAGGGTTCTGGGGAGCACCTGTTCGGAACAGGCTTCGCCCCGGAACGATCATTTCGCGCTACGGCGGGGAGGGCGGGACGTACGCCTCACCGGCGGGAACACCGTTCTCTGCCAGAGCGCTCCCGCCAGCGCAAGAAGCACTGGGTGAGAGCCTCTACACAGTCACACAGCCGCTCGACGTCGATGCCGGCATCGCCGCCTGGTGGCAAGGAGGTGGCGGAGGGATCCAGTACAGACTTCCGGCCTCGGTGTCGGAACTCCTTGAGAGCGGATTCCTGAAGAGGCTGGATCTATGAACCGCCGCGATCTTCGACGGTGCGCTGAGGCCGAGGGTATTCGAGAGACGGCCTACAGTCTTGAGGGAGGACTGCCACCCGAGACGTACGTGCTTGCGCTCGAGGAGGGCGGATGGTCCGTCTACTACTCCGAACGCGGCTCACGCGTTGATGAGCGCCACTTCGATACAGAGGACGAGGCATGTTCGGACCTGCTGCTTCGACTCGTGGAGGACCCAACCACGCGTGAGCGGCGATGACGTTCTCTGGTGCCGACAGCGAGCGCATGGCCACGCTCCGGTGGGTCGGAGCCGTGCCTGCTCCGATCTTCGTGATGAAGGATGACCCTACGCCCTTCTTTGGCCGTACCGATACCTCGGTCGAGGACCAGACCCCATGATGGCGGCCGTGCGGTCGGGTCGGTCGAGGTGGCAGTCGTGGCCGCTGTTCGTGGCTGTTCTCGTGTTCTCTGTACTGGCTGGGCCGGTGGCGAATCCTCAGTGGGCGTACGGCTACGACGGGCCTTCCTCGATCTACGACGGCCTGGGCACCGTCGCGTCAGTCGATGGACCCATCGGCGGTAGCCCCGTGCTTTCGGCGACCGTGGACGCCGATCGGTACTCCGGGTTCATCCACGACTCCTCCGGCTACGCATCTGCCACAAACGGCGCAAGAGGTGTTCGTGGACTGTCTGGTGCTGGCGACGAATTGGCTCAGGGTGGCGTCTACGCGCTACGTGATCCCGTCACGGGGCAGGTCGTGCGAACGGGACGAACGAGCGATCTGATTCGGCGTGCAGGTGAGCACCTACGTGATCCGGCGCTGGCCGACTACGAGTTCGAGATCATTGCTCGAACTGACATCTATGCACAGCAGCGAGGGCTTGAACAGCTCATCCACGAGGCGTACTCGCCTCCTCTGAATCTGATCCGGCCAATCAACCCGACGAATCCGAGTGTGACTACCTACTTGGACGCGGCGGCTGAGTTCTTGTCGACATACGGAGGCGGCTAGATGACGAAGAAGCTGCCCTATACCAATGGTGATCTTGTTGCCGTGCCGCTCCGCGAGGGGCTTGGATATGCAGTCGGTCTCATCGTGGCTCATGACGGTCTGGGTGGGGTGATCGGCTACTTCTTCAATCTGCGGTTTGATGCGATTCCGACCGTTGACGCGGCAGGGGCTTGGGGGCGCTCTGATGTACTGAGGGTGATGCGTTTCGGCGATCTGGGGTTGATCCGGGGCGATTGGGTGGTTCTCGGCGAGCATCCTGAGTGGCGACCTTGTGATTGGCCGATTCCTGCCTTTGGGAGACGCGAGCCTACGGGTAGGGCATTCAGGGTCACTTACTCGGCCGAGGATCTTCGCGGGCCAGCCCGCGAGGAACTGATCGACGACGATGAGTGCGACCGTCTGCCTCGAGACGCCCTCAGCGGCTCGGGTGCTGTCGAGCGAGTTCTGACCCATCTGCTATCCGTGGACACCTAGCCATGACCCCGATTGTCGGAGCTGTCTCTCCAGTGCCACGTCGAGGTCAGAGCTGCGCGGCTTGGTGGACGGTGACGGTGATGCTGCTGAGTTTCGTTTCCCTGCTCGCAGTTTCTCCCGCGGCCCACGGGTCCAACCAGGCTGCACTTGGGTACTACTACAACGGCTCGATTCCAGACGCTGCGCCTACGACAGTTCCTGC